>DJRS01000154.1:0-15461 GCA_002440145.1 Verrucomicrobia bacterium UBA6354 | reverse complement strand
TGAAGCGCCTCTTCGACGCGCGGCGTCCGATCCTCGAAGAAATCGAACTCGAGTGGCAGAAGAAGCAGGAAGAGAAAGAGAAGAACCGCGAAAAGCGCCGATACCGGTAAGGGCCGTCCCGCCGCCCCCGCGGCAGGTTGCGCCGCAGGGGCGCGGGCGACTCGCGCCGGAAGGGCAAATCGCAAAATGCGCGTTCGATGAAATTTCCATTTGATTTGTCCGCTGAAATGAGTTATAATCTATGCCAAAAATATGGAGTTGCTATGTCTGAAGAACTGCAAGGTCTGCTAGAGAAGATAAACCGTGAAGGCGTGGAGAAGGCGCAGGCGCGGTCCGGTGAAATCATTGCGGCCGCGGAAGCGGAAGCCCGCCGTCTGGTCGCGGCGGCGCAGAAAGAGGCTGCGCAGCGGAGGGCGGAAGCGGAGAAGGCCGCGGCGGACTACGCGGCGCGCGCCGAGGTGACGGTCCGGCAGGCGGCGCGCGACACGGTGCGCGAAGTCGAACGCGCCGTGACGGGGCTTCTGGAGAATCTGCTGGCGAAGGACGTGGACGCCGCGCTGGCCCGGCCGGAGCGTGTGGCGGAACTCGTCACGGGCGTGCTCAAGGACATGGCGGGTCCGGCCGAGGTGGCCGTGCCCCCGGCGCTGGCCCAGACGCTGCGCGCCCAGCTCGCGGCGGAGAAGAACCTGACGATCGTGCCGGACGAGTCGGTCCGCACGGGTTTTTCGGTCAAGATCGACGGCGGGCGCGTGGAGCACGCTTTCACGGGGCCGGTCGTCGCGGCGGAGCTGGCGCGGCGGTTGCGTCCCGATCTGGCGAAGCTGGTCCGTGCGCAATGAGGACGCCATGACGACGGATTATCTGGTTGCGAGCCTGCCGGCGCTGGATTTCGACGCGCCGCCGCCCTTGACGCGGGAGGAGTTCCTGTCGCGCTGCGGGGGCGAATGGCCTTCGGCCGGGGCGGCCTGGCGGGATCTCGATACGCAACTGCGCAACGCGCGGGCGGAAGCCCGCGGCACGCTGCTGGGACTGGGCGCGGACGCGGTCCGGCGGTGGGAGCATCCGGCGGAAGGGTGCGCGCTCTACTGGCGCGGACGCGTCCAGGCGTGCTTCCAGGAGAAGGACGTGGCCAGGCGCGAGAGGCTGTTGGACCGCGTGTGGTGGGACGCCGCCGGCGAGCTGGTTCCCCCCGCCTCCCCCCTGGGACGGGAGGCCCTGGCGGCCTACGCCATCCGCCTGGAGATCGCGCTCAAGCGCGCGCAGATATCCGCCGCGAAGGGCAATGCGGCGTTCGACCGCCTGACGGCGGAAACGAAAAGAGACTGATTTGACGATTCGGAGGTGATTTGAATGACGGCAAAAGGCAAGATAGTCGCGGTCAACGGGAACATGATTTCCGTAGCTTTCGACGGCGCGGTCGCCCAGAATGAAGTGGGCTACGCCCAACTCGGGAACATGCGTCTGATGGCGGAAATCGTGCGCGTGCGGGGCACGCGGTGCGACATGCAGGTGTTCGAGTCCACGACGGGCCTTTCGGTGGGCGACGACGTGGAATTCACGGGCGAGCTGCTCGCGGCGGAGCTGGGGCCGGGCTTGCTGGGGCAGGTCTACGACGGGCTCCAGAATCCGCTCCCCGAACTCGCCGAGGAGGCGGGCAGGATTTCCAGGGACGCGGGGTTCTTCCTGCAGCGCGGGATGTATCTGCCGGGGCTGCCGCGCGGGACGAAGTGGGCGTGGCATCCGACGGCCGCGGCCGGGGCGCAGGTCACGGCGGGCGAGGCGCTCGGGTGGGTGCCGGAGGGGATTTTCGACGGCAAGAAGCTGCCGGGGCACAAGATCATGGTGCCGTTCGCCTTCCGCGGCGTCTACACGGTGAAGAAGCTGGCCGCGCCGGGCGACTACACGGTGACGGAGCCGATCGCGACGCTGGCGGACGCCGAAGGGCGCGAGGTCGCGGTGACGATGATGCAGCGCTGGCCGGTCAAGGTGCCGATCCGCTGTTTCACGGAGCGACTGGCGCCGACGGAGACGCTGGAGACGACGGTGCGCACGATCGACACGTTCTTCCCCGTGGCGGTCGGCGGCACGTACTGCATTCCGGGCCCGTTCGGCGCGGGCAAGACGGTTCTGCAGCAGACGACGGCGCGGTACGCGAAGGTTGACGTGGTGATTTCGGCGGCGTGCGGCGAGCGCGCGGGCGAAGTCGTGGAGACGCTGAAGGAGTTCCCGGAGATCGTCGACCCCAAGACGGGACAGTCGCTCATGAAGCGGACGATCATCATCTGCAACACGTCGTCCATGCCGGTGGCCTCGCGCGAGGCTTCGGTGTACACGGCGGTCACGCTGGCGGAGTACTTCCGCCAGATGGGTTTGGCGGTGCTGGTGCTGGCGGACTCGACGTCGCGCTGGGCGCAGGCGATGCGCGAGCTTTCGGGGCGTCTGGAGGAGATTCCGGGCGAAGAGGCGTTCCCGGCGTATCTGGAGTCGCGCATCGCCGCGTTCTACGAGCGGGCCGGGCGCGTGAAGCTGAAGGACGGCTCGGTCGGGTCGGTCACGATCGGGGGCACGGTTTCGCCGGCGGGCGGCAACTTCGACGAGCCGGTGACGCAGGCGACGCTGAAGGTGGTCGGGGGCTTCCACGGACTTTCGCGCGCGCGCTCGGACGCGCGGCGGTATCCGGCGATCGACCCGCTGGAGAGCTGGAGCCACTATCCTTCCGTCATCGAGCAGGCGCGCGTGGAGAAGGCGCGCGCGGTGCTGCGGCGCGGCAGCGAGGTCGGGCAGATGATGAAGGTCGTCGGCGAGGAAGGCACGAGCCTGGAGGATTTCACGACGTATCTGAAGGCGGAGTTCCTGGACGCGGTGTATCTGCAGCAGAACGCGTTTTCGGAGGCGGACGCCACGACGCCGGTGGCGCGCCAGCGGGAGATGTTCGACGTCGTCGAGAAGGCGCTCGGGCAGACGTACAAGTACAAGGCCAAGGACGAGATGCGCAAATTCTTCATGGAACTGCAGCAGGCCTTCATCGACTGGAACGACACGGACTTCAAGGACGCGCGGTTTGCGTCCGGGAAAGCCGCGCTCATGGAAAAGATAGCGGCGGCCGCCGCCTGACGGGAATCGCACAGCGGGAGGGAACAGGATGTTCAACAACAAGATCTACCACAAAATCGACGCGCTGTCGGGGTCCGTGGCGACGCTGCGGGCCGAGGGCGTCAAATACAACGAAATCGCGGAAGTGGAGTCGCGGGCGGGTCGGTCGCTCGCGCAGGCGATCAAGCTGGACGGGGCCAACGTCACGCTGCAGATTTTCGAGGGTGCGCGCGGCGTGGACACGGCGGCGCGCGTGCGCTTTCTGGGCGAGACGATGAAGGTTCCGTTCTCGGACGACCTTCTGGGGCGCGCGTTCACGGGGTCGGGCGCGCCGCGGGACGGCGGGCCGGCCGTGGCGGGCGAGGAATCGCCGATCGGGCAGCCGTCGGTGAATCCGGCGCGGCGCGTGATGCCGCACGAGATGGTGCGCACGAACATCCCGATGATCGACCTGTTCAATTCGCTGGTGAAGAGCCAGAAGCTGCCGATTTTCGCCCGCGCCGGCGAACCGTACAACGAACTGCTCGCGCGCATCGCCCTGCAGGCCGACTCGGACGTCATCGTCATCGGCGGCATGGGGCTCAAGTACGACGAGTACCTCAAGTTCCGCGAGACGCTGGACAAGTCGGGCGCGCTCTCGAAGACGGTCATGTACGTGCACACCGCGGCGGATCCGGTCGTGGAGTGCATGCTGGTCCCGGACGCGGCGCTGGCCGTCGCGGAGAAGTTCGCGCTCAAGGGCAAGGACGTGCTCGTGCTTCTGACGGACATGACGAGCTTCGCGGACGCCTTGAAGGAGGTCGCCATCACGATGGAGCAGATTCCGTCCAACCGCGGCTATCCGGGCGATCTCTATTCGCAGCTGGCGTCGCGCTACGAGAAGGCGGTCGACTTCGAGGGGGCGGGGTCCATCACGATCCTGGCGGTGACGACCATGCCGGGGGACGACGTGACGCACCCGGTGCCGGACAACACGGGCTACATCACGGAGGGGCAGTTCTACCTGCGCAACGGGCGCATCGAGCCGTTCGGTTCGCTTTCGCGCCTCAAGCAGCAGGTCAACAAGAACACGCGCGAAGACCACCGCACGATCATGGACGCGATGATCAAGCTCTACGCGCAGTACAAGGAGGCGCTCGAGAAGCAGTCGATGGGCTTTCGCATGTCGGCGTGGGATTTGAAGCTCCTGAAGTACGGCGCGGCGTTCGAGAAGAACATGATGGACCTGTCGGTCAACATTCCGCTCGAAGAGGCGCTCAACCTGGGCTGGAAGATGCTGGCCGATTGTTTCGACAAGTCCGAGGTGGGCATCCCGACGAAGCTGGCGGACAAATACTGGCCAAGCGGGAAATGAGCAAACGCGGCATTCTGCACGGGGACAAACGGGAAAATATGGGAACGCATCTGCTAATCGTTGAATCGCCTGCGAAGGCAAAGACAATCGGCAAATATCTGGGGTCCGACTTCACCGTCAAGAGCTCGGTCGGGCATATTCGCGACCTGCCCAAGAGCGACAAGGCGATCGCCATCGAGAAAGACGGCGAAAGCCATTGGTCTTTCGAGCCCAAGTACGAGATATCGGAGGGGAAGACCAAGGTGATCTCCGACTTGAAGGCGGCGGTCAAAAAGGCGGACGACATCTATCTTGCGAGCGATCCCGACCGCGAAGGGGAGGCCATCGCCTGGCATTTGAAGCAGGTCCTGGAGCCTGTGGCGGGGAAGAAGCCGTTCCGCCGCGTCACGTACAACGAAATCACGAAGCCGGCCGTCCTGAAGGCGATCGCCGAGCCGCGGGACATCGACATGCCGCGGGTGGACGCGCAGCAGGCGCGGCGCATTCTCGACCGACTGGTCGGCTACAAGGTCTCGCCGCTTCTGTGGAAGTACGTGCAGTGCCCGCGCAGCCGCACGCTGAGCGCCGGGCGCGTGCAGTCCGTCGCGCTGCGGCTGCTGGTCGAGCGCAAACGCGAGATCGACGCGTTCAAGCCCGAGACGTACTATCTGCTGGGCGTCGAGGCGCAGAAGCAGAAATCCCCGTCTTTCGTCGCGAAGCTGGCGCGGCTGGACGGCGAGAAGCCGGACGTGCGCGCAAAGCAGGAGGCCGACAACCTGCTCCTCGACCTCGCCGGCGCGCATCTCGAGGTGAAGGGCGTGGCGGAGCGCCCCAAGACGCGGCATCCGTATCCGCCGTTCACGACGTCGACGCTCCAGCAGGCGGCGTCGAGCGTGCTCGCTTTCTCGCCCGGGCGGACGATGAAGCTGGCCCAGTCCCTGTACGAGAAGGGGTTCATCACCTACATGCGAACGGACTCGGTGAACGTCTCCGAGCAGGCGCGCAGCGCCGCGAAGGACTTCATCGTTTCCGAATACGGCGCGGACTACTGCCCGGAGAAGCCGAATCTCTACAGGTCCAAAGCGGATGCGCAAGGCGCGCACGAGGCCATCCGGCCGACCGACATCCTGCGCAGGCCGCAGAGCGCGACGGCGCTGGACGCGGCGGAGCTCAAGCTCTACGACCTCGTATGGCGGCGTTTTCTGGCGAGCCAGATGTCGGACGCGAAGACGCTCGTGCGCACGGTGTCGCTCGAGCCTTGCAAGGCGGCTCTGATGCATGCCTACGTTTTCACCGCGTCGACGACGGACATCCTGTTCGAAGGGTTCCTCAAGGTCATGAAGCTTTCGCCCCGGAAGCCGTCCGCGAACGGGGCCGAGGGCGATCCGGACGCGGGCGACGAGGTCGAGACGCTGCCCGCGATGGCGGAGGGCGACCGGTTGGACGTTCTGCGGTGGCTCGCGGACGAGAAGCAGACGAAGGGACCGTCTTTCTATTCGGAAGCCTCGCTCGTCAAAGCCCTCGAGGAAAACGGGGTGGGGCGTCCGTCGACCTACGCGCAGACGATCGAAACGCTCAAGCTGCGCGAATACGCCGTCAACGACAAGCGCAAGCTCGTGCCGACCGAAAGGGGCGTTCTCGTCTGCGACTGGCTTGTCAAGAAGCTCGATTCGCTTTTCAACGTGGGCTATACGGCGCGCATGGAGGCCGAGCTTGACAAGATCGAGGAGAAAGGCGAGCCGATGAACGACATGCTGAGCGACTTCTACCGCGATTTTCTCGCGTCGCTCGCGTCATGCCGCGACGCCGCCCCGGACGACGCCAAGTTCGACACGGTTTTCGCGCTGCTCGACCAGGTCAAGACGTGGAAAGAGGCGAAGAAGGTCGGAAAGCGCGTCTACGACGACCGTGCGTTCGTCGAGAGCGTGCGGCAGCAGCGCGAAGAAAAGAGGGAACTGAGCGCGCGGCAGCTCGAGTTCCTCGTCCGCCTTGTCATCCTGTACAAGGAACAGATCCCCGACGCGGAACGCACGCTCGCCGAAGCTGGGCTTGTCACGAGCGCGCTGAACATTTCGCAGAAGGCGGATGCGGAAGCGGTGCAGTATGCGTTCGCGCAGCTGGACCGCATCACCGCGCTGGAAGAGAATCCGTTCATAAAGAGCCTGCGCGAACAAGTCGAGCGCGGGCGCGCGCTGTCGCAGAAGCAGATGGCCATTCTCGCGCGCACGGTCTGCGAAAACGCCGCGGCGCTGCCGGACGCCGACGCCGTCATCGGGCGGCTGGCGGAGTTCGTCCCGGGCGGGTTCAAGCCGCCGAGCGCGGATCCCGCCGTCGAGCATCTGCTGGCGCTTTTCGAACACGTGAAAGAGTGGCGGCCGACGGTCAAAAAGGGGCGGAAGGTCTACGACGACAAGGAGTTCGCCGAGAGCCTGCGCGAACAATACGCGCGGCGGCGCACGTTGAGCCTGCGCCAGAACTCCGCGCTGAAACGCATCCTGGGCGTCTATCGCGACCAGATCCCAAACTACGAAGAGGAAGCCGCGAAGTACGATCTGCCGTTGGCCAAGCCGGAGGAAGACGGCAAGCCGGACGGACAGGAATGAAAAACGAGGCGAGAGGCTGTCCGTCGAATCGCTTCACGAAGGACGATCCGGCCGTGAAACGGTTCATGTCCTATCTGTCGGGCGAGCGCAACATGTCGTTCAACACGCAGGAAAGCTATCTGCAGGACATTTCCCAGCTGGCCGGCTCGGCGTGGGGCGAAGCGGCGGAGGCTCCGTTCGCCTGGTCCGGGTTGACGGAAGGGCAGGCCCACGCCTTTTTGGCGGCGCTTTCCGCGGAAGGCGCGCGCCCGGCCACCGTACGGCGCAAGCTCGCGGCGGCCCGCACGTTCTACAGGTTCCTCGAGCGGGAATCCGTCGCGGACGAGAATCCGTTCGCGTTCCTGCGGGGTCCGCGGCTCGCCCGCGCGTTGCCGCGCATTTTCTCGATCGAAGACGTGCGGCGGTTTCTGGACCGTCCGCTGGAAGATCTGGCGCTGGGTCTGGAGGAGCCCTACCCCGCCAAGCGCGACGCGGCGATTTTCGAGTTTCTGTATTCCACGGGCTGCCGCATCGGGGAGGCTTTGTCCGTCACATGGGGAGACGTCGATTTCCGGCGCGGGTCTTTGATCGTGACGGGGAAGGGGTCCAAGGACCGCCTGGTGATCCTGGGGCGTCCCGCCGTCCGCGCGCTCGAAGTCCTCCGCAACGAGACAGCTTCGCGGCGGTCGGATTTGGCCGGCGCCGGCGCGCACGTGTTTCTGGGCGACAGATTCGGCATTCTCACGCGGAGCATCGTGGAACGCCGCATGAAGCGCTATCTTGCCGAGGCGGGGCTTCCGCTGACGCTGACGCCGCACAAACTGCGGCACAGTTTCGCCACGCACATGCTGGATGCGGGCGCCGACTTGCGCAGCGTGCAGGAGATGCTGGGGCATGCTTCGCTCTCCACGACCCAGATCTACACGCACGTCTCCGTCGAGCGGCTGAAAGAAGAGTGCGCAAAATTCCATCCCCGCCGCTAGGGCATTGAAGAGCGAAATATGGTATAATATCAAGACGATGGATAGAACAGTCTATTTTGACAACAATGCGACAACGCGAACGGCACCCGAGGTGCGGGACGTCATGTTGCCGTTTCTTGGCGATTTGTACGGCAACCCAAGCTCCATGCACGCTTTTGGCGGAGAAATCGCCCGTTATGTCGCACGCGCGCGGGAAGAAGCGGCGCGTTTCATCAATTGCTCGCCCGAGGAGATAATCTTCACTTCCTGCGCAACGGAATCCGACAACACGGCGCTGCGCGGAACGGCCGAATTCTACGGGAAGGACATGAAAATCGTCACGACGGCGGTGGAACATCCGGCCGTTTTGCAGCCTGCGCGCCGTTTGAAGGCGAACGGGTGGCGCGAAGTCGAACTTCCCGTCGATGGCGTCGGGCAGATAGATCCCGAGCGTCTGCGCGCGGAACTCAAGGGCACGTCCAAGGCGCTCGTTTCCATCATGTGGGCCAACAACGAGACGGGGACGGTCTTCCCCATAGAGGAAATAGCGGCTATCTGCCGCGAGCACGGTGCGATCTTGCATACGGACGCCGTCCAGGTCGCGGGGAAGATCCCCGTGGACGTGCAGAAGGTTCCGGTCGACATGCTTTCCATGAGCGGGCACAAGTTCCACGCCCCGAAGGGGATAGGCCTTCTGTACGTGCGCAAAGGCGTGCACTTCAAGCCGTTTATGCTGGGCGGGCACCAGGAAAACGGCCGGCGTGCGGGGACGGAGAACGTGCCTTACATTATCGGGCTCGCGAAGGCGTGCGAACTTGCACGGCTTGGGATGGCTGAAGAGGCCGCGAAGTTGACGGTTTTGCGCGACAAGCTCGAAGCGGGCATTTTGGCGTCGTGCCCCAATGTGCGCATCAACGGGGATCGGGCCCACCGGTTGCCGAACACGCTGAATGTGAGCTTTGAATATGTCGAGGGCGAGGCGATCGCCTATCGTCTGAGCGACTTGGGCATATGCGTTTCAACCGGCAGCGCGTGCGCCTCGGGTTCGCTCGATCCGAGCCATGTCATCCGGGCCATGGGCGTGCCGTTCATAGCGGTGCACGGTTCGGTGCGGTTCTCGCTCTCGCGCTACAACACGATGGCGGACGTCGACTACGTGCTCGAGAAGCTGCCGCCTGTCATCAAGGGCTTGCGCGAACTCTCGCCTTTTGGCCCCGATTCGGACCCCACAACCTACAAATAGATGAAAAGACCGCTTTCGATTTTCGTTCTTTCGCTTTCGCTTCTGGGCTGCCGCCGGGAAGATGTCCGGACGCTTACGGTAACGATGCCGGGGCTTCAGGTCGCGCAGACAAACAAAATCGCCGCGGCGCTTTCGCCTTACGCAGGCATAAAGAAAGATTCCTTCCGGTGGGATTTCGCGCGCAACAGCCTTACCCTGGCGTATGATTCCATGCAAATCGCCGGAGCGAACATTCGCATGGCGATCGAGGGTGCGGGCATAAAAGTCGACTGGCCCATGAACACTACGGGGCGTGCAGGCCATTGAGCGATACACACAGAGGAGAAGTACGATGAGAGAGATATTCATAGTTGGCGCAGGCGGGTTTGGACGCGAGGCGATCTGGACCATCGAGCGTATCAACGCCGCTGCGGGACATCCCCTCTGGCGCATCTTGGGGTATGCGGACGACAATCCCAGATGGAAGAAGGGCGACAACTTCGAAGGTTATCCCATATTGGGAACGGTTGAGGAAGCGGCGCGCGAGCATCCGGCGGCTTCTGTGTTCGCGGCAATCGGGAACAACCAAAAACGCCTGGATATGGTGAAGCGCTTGCGAGGATTTGATTTTCCGGCGATCATCGACCCGACGGCCCAGATTTCGCCGACGACGGACTTCAGCTGCGGAACATATGTCGCATCCGAGGCGGTCGTCCAGGTTGGCTCGGTGCTGGGCCAATTCTGCCTTGTCGGCGCGCGCACGATTATCGGACACGATGCGACATTGGGCGATTTCGTCAATGTGGGGCCGGGCGCGGCGATTGCCTCGGGCGTATCGGTGGGCGACCGGGTATCGTTTTTCGCGAACAGCTCGACCATGCCGGGCATTTCCATCGGTTCCGACAGCTGGATCGCCTGTGGCGTTGGCGTGCGTGCGGATTTGCCGGCAGGGACGAAGGTCGAAGCGTGAAATGGCTTGTCTACGAGCTCGTTTTTGCGCTAGGATTCCCTTTTCTGCTGCCGGGATTTCTCATGCGCATGATCAGGCGCGGTGGCTATCGTGCGCGTTTGGGCGATCGTTTTGCGCTGTATCCGCCCGAAATCGTTTCGTCGTTTGAAAAGGGGAAGGGATGTTTTGTCTGGGTGCATGCCGTCTCGGTGGGCGAGGTGCAGGTGGCCGGGCAACTCATGCGCGAATGGCGTGCGCAAGAGCCTTCGGTCCGGTTTTGCTTCTCCACAACCAGCTCGACGGGTTGGCAGATGGCTCGTCGCGAGGTGACGGACAGGGACGTCCTTATATATAATCCGCTGGATTTTCCCAATTTTGTCAGAAGCGCACTTTCTGTCGTGAAACCGCGCGCCGTGATTCTGACGGAAAGCGAGATTTGGCCGGTGTTTATCCGGCGAGCGGCCAGACTGGGGATCCCGCTTTTCCTCGTCAACGCGCGCGTAAGCGATCGCAGTGCGCCACGCTATGCGCGTTTTCGTTTCTTGTTCAAGGATGTCTTTGCGGCGTTTGCGAAGATATTTGCGCAAAGTTCGCTCGATCGCGACCGTCTTGTTGCGGCAGGTGCGCCCAAGAATCTGCTTGAGGTGTCCGGGAGCTTCAAATTTGATGTGGCCCGGCGCAACCCGGCCAAAGAAGCCGAAATGCGCGAATGGATAGGACCGGGGCGCATTCTGCTCGGGGGGTCGACATGGCCAGGTGAAGATCAGGCCCTCATATCGATACGCAAGACGCTTCCCGACGATGTCAGACTTGCAATAGCGCCGCGTCACTTTGAGAAGGCGGATGCGGTTGAGGAAAACATCCGGAAGGCGGGGTTTGCATGTGTGCGCCGCAGCCGAGGCGACAGGAGGTCGGGAGGGAAAGGCGAAGTCTTTCTGGCCGATACAACGGGTGAACTTATGGGACTTTACGGGATTTCGGATGTTGTTTTTGTCGGGAAAACCCTGTGTGCGCGGGGTGGGCAAAACATGATAGAGCCTTGTCTGTGCGGGAAACCCGTTCTAGTTGGACCCCATACGGAAAATTTCCGCCCCGTCATGAGCGACTTGATGGAGAAGGGGGCAATAGAAGTCGTTGGTTCACCGGAAGCGCTTGGAGCGCGCATAGCGGATATTTTCGCTCACGGAGACAGGGGGCTTGGCGCACGCGCACGGGCCTGTGTGGAACATCGCCGGGGGGTCGTGCCGCGATGTGTGCGCGCAATCCGGGGGCAATTAGGATGATGAAAAAGACGCACTTTATCTTTTGGCGTGTCGTGCCTGGCGTTGCCAGTGCGGCTGTTCTTGTCCTGGGGCTTTTCTTTTTCTTCCGCGCAAAACCGCCGAAGACGGTCCCCGACCTGCATCACTACAAGTCTTTGCGGACGCTTTCGGTCGCCCTGATATTGGCAGAGAAGCCGGATGCGGTATCGGTCTGTTTTGCAGATGAAGGTGCGGAATCCCTTCGCGATGCTTTTGCGCCGACAGGACTTACATTGACCAATGCCACATACGAAGGGCACTGTTCCGTTGTCGTTTTCTCGAATACGCCCCGAGAATGGTCGCGTCTGACGTCACGGGTTGCCGACTCCGGCATCCTCGTGCGTGTTATCGATGCCCAAAACCTTAAAAGAGATGCTTTCAGGAATATTCTTTCCGATTTTCCGTTCCGTTCCTTTCACTTGTGGATGCCGGGCGAGTATGATTGGCTCCTGATAGGAAGGGAAAGGCCTTGCAAATTGAAATTAGAGGCGCTTTTCGATCTCTTTGCCGATGATCGGTTGTTTGAATCTTTGGCGGCGGCCGGCTTATCCGACCCTGCAGACCTTTTTGCGAGCTATGCCGGCACATGGGAAGAGTTAAAGGATGCATTCGCGGTCGAAAGTACAGGAACTGTTTTGCCTGAGAACTTTGTGACGCGCGATATCCCTGCCATTCCATGGTTGTCCGATGATGGGATCGAGCCTGACATTCTCGAAGATTTCCGGCGCGAGGCGAGGAGTCGGCAAGTCGTTCGGCGACTTGTGCTTAAAGGGTGCATGTCCGCACGCCGTGGCGATGAGGACGGTGCGTTGGATGCCTGGTCGGCGGCGTGGAGGCGTAATCCAGGCGATTCCATGCTTCTTGAGCGATTGTATCGGTTGGCTGTCAACGCGCGCGCCTTTACGAAAGTGGGGAATCTGCGAGGCGCGGCCAAATGCTACGAAACGATGATAGCAATACGTCCAACTGACATACCTGTTCTCAAGGCATATGCCGAATGTCTTATTGCGTTGGGACAGCGTCCTTTGGCGGAAAAAGTCCTGGAACGCGCACAGACCCTAGCCTTCCCGGGGAGAGAATGAAACATCGACGATTGATGTAGCCGACAAATTTTGATAAAATATAAGCTTTCAAACGAAACGAGAGGATCTAATGATGTTCGGATCAAAGAATAAGGGTTGGCGAGATGCCGACTATGATGAGGTACAGCGAGACGACGCGGACAGTGGGTTCACTTTGCCGGCCCCCGCTCGTTTTGCGCTCAACGATTATCTGGCGGGGCTTGTACTTGGACTTGTCGGCATAGTATTTATATGCCTGTTGACATTTTCGGCGTTGCATCCGACCGCTTGGATATCTTGTGCGGAAGCCTCCGGATTGCGTGCACCAACAGCAATCATTCCCGGACTTTGGCGTCTTTTCGCACATGGTCTCTATAGTCTAGCCGGGGTGGGCGCGGGAAATGCGCTGCTCGCCTATTCGGGCAAATTTTCGTTTGGTGTCATAATAGGGTTGTCCTACTTGTTCTGCCGCGGCGTTTTGTCCCTTTCCATTCGCTCGCAGACTGCGGAATTTTCTTTCTGGCGGCAATACGTGTCGAGGTTGATCTGTGCTCTCGCGGCATTTCTATTTGCGGCCTCTGATCCCGTTTGGCAACTTTGTCTTTCGTTTTCCCCCCAGACGTTTCTGCTTGTCTTGATGATGTTTGCGGCCTGCGAGTGGGTTAAGTTCTTGACGAATGGCAGTGTGCGCCCGGCTTACATCTCCATGGTTTGTTTTGGTTTCCTTTCGGCGGAGTCGCCGTTTGGGCTGATTATCACTATGCTCTGCTGGGTTGGATTTGCAATTCTTCGCTCCAAGCACTTCCTGTCGCACGTCGAACTGATGGATGATTATAAATTGCAGTCTTCCAAGTGGTATTTGACATTCTTCTGGGCATTTGGACTCGTCGCCGGCATTGCGTTGAACGTACTGGGCTTTGCATTGCTGGGCGGTCTTGATGCCGCCGCATTGGGCGCGGGCGATGTGCCGTTGCGTTATGGCGTGGAATATTTCGGCGTGTTGACCTCATCGGCGTCTTTGGGCGGGTGGATTATTTGCGGTGGACTTTCCATCATGGTGCTGGTTATTGTTCTGATGTCCGTTGTTCGTACGACCGACATGGAACATTATCTCGGATACACGGAAGGTTTGACATTCTTTGTGGTAGGGTGTCTGGCGTACATGCAACTTTTCTCCATTCGCGCACTATGGGTCTGGACATGGATCAAATCGTCCGAGATGGTGCGGAATCCGTTGTTGCTCGCACTTTTTGTCTTCTTCTTTGCGATGGCGTTTCTTGTCGCCCTGGCGGTTTTGTCGGTCAATCTGTTCTGCCGCGACCCCAAGGGCATGTCCGCGCAAATTGACGAGGATGCGTACGGAACGGATGCGAATCCGGCGAATCGCAATTTGAACCTGCGCAAGGCGGTATTCCTTTCCGTATGCATTTTATTTGCGGCTGGAGCGCTTCCCGGGCGTATTCAGCATCGGACAAACCGCATGCTCGCGCTGATGCGCGTTTATACGCTCGAAAATGTGCGTGAAGCGGGTGATGCACGATGGCTATTCACGGATGGTTCTTTTGACGCTGGAATAGAGCTGGAAAGCGCTGCAAGGGGAAAATCGCTCGTCTGCCTGCCGGTTTTCAACGGTCTTACGGCGCGTCGTCCTTCCATGCTTGCATCGAGTCTGGATGATGCCGAAGATCGACTTTCGGCGCAAGTCGGCGGCGCCAATATCCTGAGTTCCTGGCAGCGCGACAAGCCCGCTCGCCTTTCCGCCTCGGCCGTGCAGCTCGGCTTCGAACTGTGGCGTCGCAGCGGCGACACCTACCCGGCGACATCGGGCGTGCTCGCGCGTCCGAACATGGATCCGAAACTGCAAGCTTCGGGCATCAGGGTTTCGCACGGGCTGATGGACAATATCATCGCTTTCTACCGGGGCGGGGAGTTGAGCGCTTATGCGGGGCGTTATGTGCACGATCTGTTCCTGTTCATGCAATGGCGTTTGTCGCGACTCGCGCGAATCCGCGCTGAAATCGCCGACCATGCCGGAAACAAAACGGTGGCACTCGAGGAGAACGATTATGCGAACAAATTGGACGACAAAAACGAATCCCTGAAGCGTTTGATCGAGAACATCTCGAATGCCAATCGTCTCATGATGCGGCAGATGACGCCGCGCGAAGGTTTGCAGTTTGCGCTGGTGCGGGCGGACTTCCGTCTGGCGCGGCACTATGCCGAGCCTATTTTGAAGGCCGATCCAGACAATCCGAGCGCCAATTTCGGCATGGGCATGAGCTATTTCGAGGAGGAGCAGTACAGTCGCGCCGAGGAGTATCTCGCGCGTTGCTTGAAACGCAACCCGAACGAACCTGCCGTCTGGAACAATCTCGCCGTAGTCAAGATGAAGGCGGGACGTTTGGACGAGGCTCGCAAGGACGCCGAAAAGGCTCTTTCGCTCATTCCCGAATCCATAGAGGTGAAAGATACGATCCGCGAGATAGACAACGCGATTAAACAGCGTGCTGAGAAGGCGAAAAAAGCCTCCGATGCCACCATCGCAAAGTAAAGGCGGCTTGGCGATATTGATTTGAAGCATAACGTGCGATAAGATTCATGAAAAGAAAAGAATTGGAAGATGAAATCCGAGCCATCGTTCTCGCTTCCGTCGAAATGGACGGACTTGCCGCGGACGATTTGGTTGCGGACAAGCCGCTCTTCGGCGAAGGTATAGGCCTCGACAGCATCGATGCGCTTGAAATCGGCGCGGCTTTACGCAAGAAGTTCCAGGTGAAATTCAAAGCCAACTCGGAAGAAAACCGTGCCCACTTCTACAGCATAGCTTCATTGGCGAACTTTATTGCGGCGAACGCGGGAATTTCCCTGGAGGATTGAAAGTATGGAAAATGTGAAAACGCGGGAAGAGATTCTCTCGGCGATCAACGATGTGCTCGTGAAAGAATTTGAATGCGACCG
>DJRS01000113.1 GCA_002440145.1 Verrucomicrobia bacterium UBA6354 | reverse complement strand
CCGTGAACACGCGCCGCGCGGCAAGCGTCTTTTCCGTCAAATCTTCATACGCCATCTTGAACCCTCCTTTATTGCGGAACAACGGACAGTATACCATATCCGCTGCGCACGGGCAATGCCGCGGCGCACGGGAATGGCGGTCCGGGCGGGACGGATTCGCTCCTCCGCGCGTCAGATATGCGCNNAATCCCTCCGCTCCGACCAATAAAACTTCTATTCGGCAACAGGGTTCCGAAACGACAGGGATGGTTCTCGCTTTGGGTCGTTCCACCCCCCAAAAAAAGGGAAACTTATCCAACCGCCCAGAAAAAAGGGCCATCCCATGTTTCCAGAATCCTCTGAACGGGTGAATGCCGCCCGACGGCGCAGGAAGACGTGGCGGCTTCCCTCCGCGCGTCAGATATGCGCGAGAAAATCGCGGAAAACGCGCGTATCCGCCGTCAATTCCGGATGCCAGGCGAGCGCCGTGATGGCGCCTTGGCGGACGGCCGTCGCATGGCCCGCGTGGGTCGAAAGCGTCTCCACGCCCGCGCCGACGGACACGATGCGCGGTGCGCGGATGAACGTCATGGGCACATCCCGCAGCGTGCCGTAAGCGCCGCGGGCGGCGAAACTGCCCAGTTGGCGGCCGTACGCGTTCCGCGCCACGGTCACGGCGAGTTCGCCGAACCAGACGGTCGGGTCGCCCGCCAGCTTTTCCGCAAGCAGAATCAGCCCGGCGCAGGTGGCGAAAGTGGGGAGTCCGGCGGCTATCCGCTCCTTGAGCGGCGCGAAAAGCCCCAGGTCCTTCAGCAGTTTGCCCTGCACGGTCGACTCGCCGCCGGGCAGGACCAGCGCGTCGAACGGACGGGCGATATCCGCCAATTCGCGGATCTCGAAGGTATCCGCCCCCGCCGCCTGGAAGGATTTCTCCTGTTCGGCGAAGGCGCCTTGCACGGCAAGGACGCCGACACGGGGACGGTTCGCGGCGCTGCTCATTTGCCGCGCTCCTCCATGATGGTCTGGATCTCGTCCGCGTTGATGCCCACCATCGCCTCGCCCAGGTTCTCGGAGAGTTTGGCGATGAGTTTCGCGTCCTGCCAGTTGGCGACGGCCTGCACAATGGCGGCCGCGCGCTTGGCCGGGTCGCCGCTCTTGAAGATGCCGGAACCGACGAAGACGCCTTCCGCCCCGAGTTCCATCATGAGCGCCGCGTCCGCCGGGGTCGCCACCCCGCCCGCGGCGAAGTTCACGACCGGGAGCTTGCCCTTCTCGTGCACCTCGCGCAGCAGGTCCAGCGGAACCGCCAGCTGCTTGGCCGCCTCGAAAAGCTCGTCCTCGCGCAGGGACGCCACGCGGCGGATTTCGCTTCGCATGCGGCGCATGTGCCGCACGGCCTGCACGACGTCGCCCGTGCCCGGTTCGCCCTTCGTGCGGATCATCGTCGCGCCCTCGCCGATGCGCCGCAGGGCTTCCCCGAGGTCGCGCGCGCCGCACACGAACGGCACGCTGAACCGCGTCTTGTCGATGTGATAGAGGTCGTCCGCCGGCGACAGCACTTCGCTCTCGTCGATGTAGTCGATCTCGATCGCCTCGAGAATGCGCGCCTCGGCGATGTGGCCGATGCGGCACTTGGCCATGACCGGAATCGACACCGCCTCCTGGATGCCCTTGATCATCGCCGGGTCGCTCATGCGGCTCACGCCGCCCGCCGCGCGGATATCCGCCGGAATGCGCTCCAGCGCCATGACCGCGCACGCGCCCGCCGCCTCGGCGATCTTCGCCTGCTCGGGCGTCGTCACGTCCATGATCACGCCGCCCTTGAGCATCTGCGCCAAGTTGCGGTTGACTTCCTGCCGTTCATTCATTCTTTTTGTCCTTTCCGTAAGGCGCTTGCGCGCCGCACGGCGCTTTGCCGCGCACTTTGGTGGAATATTGTATCACGACCGTTGCATGTATACAATACCGTCTATTGTATGGGCGACAATTCGCGGGAAAACACGTTTGCGGCGCGATGGGACACTCTTGTCCGGCCCGCAAGGGTCCGCAATCCCTGCCACTAGAGGAGGGAGCGCCTTGTCCGTCATCCCTGTCTCGCCGGAACGCCGATGCCGTTGCGCCGGAACGGCCACCCCGTTCTACTGGAACGGCACGGGAGGGGTGGTTCCGCTCAGGGATGGGCGCGGTGCTTTCGGATGTATTCGTTTAGGGGCGTGCCGTCGATTTCGATGTCCGAAAGAACCATCCGCCCGTCCCGCACACGGTAGACGGCCACGGAATTCGTGCGGGAAAGCGTGAAAAGCCGCCCTTCTTCGTCCGCCAGCCGCTCGTTGAGGAAGAATTGGTCGGGCAGCTGGACCTCGAAATAGTCCGGCGGATCGTCTTTCCCGCTGTAGTTTCGGTAGCGTGCGCGCGCCTTCACGTCCGTCGCCCAAAGCCCCGGGCCCTGCGGTTCCAGTCCGCACGCCGTCACGCGGGAGAGTCCGTTCGAGCCCCCGGCCGGGTCTATGCGGATCGCCGCGGGGAACAACCGATAGGGATGTCGGACGCCTTCCAAACGAAACGCCGCGTCGTAGTCCACGCGTTCCCTTACCCGTATACGCAAGTAACGCCCCCGGAACGGGTCGCTTGGATCATACGCCTCGCAGGCGAACCGGCAGACGGTTCCCCCCGAAACGACGCGTTCGTAGCGCACGATAAGCCACGCGAACGCGGCGATTTGCACGAGCAGGGTGGCCGCGAGCGCGGCGGTCCAACGGCTATTCTTGCGGTTCATGCGGACCTCCTTTGGCGGATAAAGCGTAAAAGCACGGCATTCGCCGCCAAAAGGACGATCCCGCACCCCAGCAGCGCGCACCCTTTCGCGGTGAAACTCACGTCCGTCATGAAGAATTTGCCCAGAATGACGAACAGGAGGAGGATGACGCCCAGATTGACGGTCCGGAGGCTCAATCGGCAGATTCCGGCGACCAGAATGGCGCTTTCGACCGCGACGGCCGCCCCGAAGAATGCGGGACGGGGCGAGAAACCCCATGTGGACGCGGCGATCGCCCCGACCAGGAGCCCCGTCTGGCCCCAACCCGGAATCTTGAAGCGTACGCCCAAAAGACCGACGACCGCCGCGCAGAAGACATAAGGCAGTACGCCGGTTTCAGAGGACGAAAGGATGTGCATGCGTTCCAGTCCCAGCACGGCAATCGTCGCGGAACCGACGGAATAGGCAAGCGCGGCGGCGATTTGTCCGGGAATGAAGCCCCAAGCCCCCGCCTGCCGCCGCAGGAAAAGGCAGTACCCCGGGACGGAAAGCGCCGTAAGCAGCGCGCCGCCGAGCAGGATGCAGCCCCCGCCCCCTTCGGAGAGATACAGGCTCGTCTGGTAGGCGACCGTCCAGACGAGCGGAAAGCCCAGCCACAGAATCCGCAGAATGCCGGACGGCACAAACCAGGCGAGCGGCAGGGTGCAAAGCGCGACAAAGAAGACGAACCCCGGCAGCGACCCGCCCAATTGGTACGTTTGCGCCACCAAGCTCGCCCCGGCAATGAAGGAAAGTAGCCAAACCACCCCCATCGGCTCCCAAAAAGCGGCGGATTCCGCGTTTTTGCGTGCCGCCGCGCAGGCGCAAAGTCCGCACAGGACGGCCGGGGCCATCGCAAGCGCCGCGCGGACGCCGCGACCCAGGTCCGCCCAATTCGCCGCGACAAGCGCGATAAGGCCCAATCCGACGCAAAACGCGCCGATTACGCCGAAAAGCACCGCGAGCAGGCGTTTGCGCAGCGGAGAGGGTCCGTTATAGCGCGGCAA
>DJRS01000174.1 GCA_002440145.1 Verrucomicrobia bacterium UBA6354 | reverse complement strand
GATGAAAGCAAACGGCCGACCGATCAACCTGCCGCGAATTCATTCGCGGCAATCTGCGGGGTCAAGGGGAACTCCGTTCCCCTTGCGGGGGCTGGGGCAGAGCCCCAGTATCGCCATCTCTTCGGACGCGTCCTACGATTCGTCGTACAGGGACGCGTCCGCTAATTGAAAAAAACGGAGCACGGTCATGAGAATGTTCGGATTGCTGCCAAGATCCCTCAGAAAAATCTTCGCCGAGGTGTCTCACCACGCTTGCATTTTGCCTCCGCACGCTTGCGCGCCGCGCCGATGCGCAGGGCCATGCGGTTTTCCGCGGCCCGCCCGGAACGGATGCGTATGGCGGAGGTTATACGAAAGCCGGGACGCGCACGGCGATATTGCCCAAGTGCCGCGCGATATCGCGCAATCCAGAGAGAATGGAAAGGAACGCGATTTCCCCCGCGGCGTTCTTCTCGCTTGCTTTGCCCATATGCAGCGAGAAATCCTGCGAAAGCGCCTTCGCGGCGAGATGGATTTTTTCCTCTTTACCGGAGAGCAGCTCCGTCCGTGGCGTTTCTTCGCGCACGGAAATCACCGTGTCGCGCGCCAGATTGCGCACGCTGTTGATCAACCCGGTGATCTCCGACAGCGACTTGGCGGGGATGCCTCCCTTGCGGATGCGCGTCGTTTTGCGGTAAATGCGCAAGGCCAGGTCGGATATCCGCTCGGCATCGTTGGCGCAGTGAATGAGCTCCGGTATCATGTTAGCCTGGCGCTCGGTGAGCTTCCGCTGCGAAACGGCCACGAGATAATCGCGGATATTGGTCTGGAGAGCGTCGATTTCCTGCTCGGCCTTCTGCATGGATTCGGCATCCGCTTCGGTTTTGCCGAGGCAGTTGTTGAGCGCGACGGAGGCGATCGTCCAGGCGCGGCGCGTCATGTCGGCGAGCGCATGCGTCACCGCGTGCAGCGCGATGTCGGGGGCGGCCAGCAGGTGCGGCTCGAGGAGGACCGTGCGGCGCTGGCGGTCGCCGGGGATGATCCACACGCACAAACGGGCCAAAAGAGGAATGAAGCCGCACAGAACGACGACATTCGACACGTTGAAGATCGTATGCGCCATGGCGATATGGCGTCCGGGGTTCTGCCCGGCGAAGACATTGCCTTCCGCCGCGGCATTGACGAGATGGTAGAACGCGGGGCCGCGCACGCCCGCGGCATTCGTGCAGACAAATCCGAAAGTGGAAAGCAGGATGAGCGTGCCGATGACGTTGAAAAGCGCGTGGGCGAGAGCGGTCCGGCGGGCGTTGGCGGTCGTGTTCACCGCGGCGAGCGCGGCGGTTACGGTCGTGCCGATATTGTCGCCGAGGACGATGGGGACGGCGGTCCAGATATTGAGAAGCCCCGCATCGGCGAGAGCGATCGTTATGCCTATCGTCGCCGAGGAGCTCTGCACGAGCACCGTGCAGAGCGTACCGACCGCCACGGCTCCCAGCACGCTCCAGAACGGCAGATAGCCCGTCGCGGAAGGCGCGCAGTCGAACGTGCGGAAGACGGCGACAAACTCGGGCAGCTTGGCGACCGTTTTCAGTTCGTGCGACATCATGGACATGCCGAAAAAGAGGAAGCCAAAGCCGAGGAACGTCCGCCAGGCGCCGCGAAACGCCGGCTTGCGGGAAACCAGAAGCCCGACGACACCGACGATTATGGAGGGCAAAGCCAGATCGTCCAGCTTGAACGACACGAGCTGGCCCGTCACCGTCGTGCCGATGTTCGCGCCGAAAACGACGCCGATGGCCTGTTGCAAGGTGAGAAGCCCCGCATTCACAAAACCTACCGTCATCACCGTCGTCGCGGACGAGCTTTGGATAAGCGCGGTCACCGCCGCGCCAGCAAAGATGGCCAGAAACCGGTTGCGCGTCACGCACGCCAAAACCGCCTTCATGCGCGCGCCGGCGATCTGGGTCAGCCCTTCGGACATCAGCCCCATGCCGTAAACGAACATCGCCAAACCGCCCAATACGGTTATCGTCAACTGCAGATAATTCATTCCGTTCCTTTACTCATTTCCTTTGTCGTGATTATAGGAAATGTTTGTAAAGGAAATATCAGGATTGTGTTAGGATTTTGTTAGCGGCCGGTCCTGTACGCGCGTCAGTAGCCGTTCTTGTTGAGCCAGGCCGCCGCTTCGCGACTGCCGCGCGCGGCGCGCGCACGCACCTTCCAGACAAGCGCCTGCTTCTCGTCTTTCTCCACCCCGCCCAATCCGCGGTCGTAGAACAAGGCGATGTTTTCCATTGCCTGCGGAACGCCCTTCTGCGCCGCGAGCCGCAAAAGCTCCAAGGCGCGCGCTTCGTTTTTTTTCGCGCCCTTGCCGTGGAAATAGCACATGGCATAGGCGTTCAGCGCCGCGGCGTTCCCCTGTTCGGCCGAACGGCGGAAGTACTCGAACGCCAACGCATCGTTCTGCGGAACCCCTTCTCCGCGCGAGAGGGCAAAGGCATAGTTCAATTCGCCAAAAGCATTGCCAAGTTCGGCGCTTTTCGCGAAATAGCGGGTCGCCGCGGCGGGATCCACCGCGACCGACAGGCCCTCGCGGTAGCACGCGCCCATGTTGTTGAGCGCTTCCGGATGCCCGGCTTTCGCGGCGCGCTTGAAGCTCGCGAAGGCCTTGATGCCGTCCCTTTCGCAGCCGATGCCGCGCGCATAGCACGTGCCGAGGTTGTAAAGCCCGTTTGGATCGTCCTGGTTGGCCGCGCGAAGAAAACAATCGAAGCACCTTTTGAGCGTCTCTTCCCGCGCCTCGGGCGTCAGCTTCCCGTCGCGCACGGCTTTCACGACATTGAGCGACCCCCACGCATTCAGCGCCTGGACATTGTCGCCGTCCGCCGCGCGCCGCAGCATTTTTTCGTCGTTGTTCTCGAGCGACAGCAAATACCACGCAAGCGCGTTCCCCTTCTTCTCTGCGAGCGCCTTGATCTTGTCGCGCGAAGCGTCCAGATACGCCGCGCGCTTTTCGTCCGAGAGACGCGCAGCCGCAGGCGCGTCCGCTTCGCGCGAAACGAGCGCCAGCACGAACTGCTGGAGAGGGCGCCCTTTCTCCGCATCCGCGGCGACGACGGCGGCGGCTTCCGCATAGCCCTTCGGACTGCCGGAACTGCGCGAATTCAAAAGATCGATGATCGCCTGCGCGCTCTTCGGCGCCGCCTGGAGGACTCCTGCAAACCCCCATGCCAATAAGAAGAGAAATAGCTTCTTCATGTCCGTTTCCTGAAAGGCGTGAAGGTCAATCCGCCCGAACGGACGAAAGTTTTGCACTCCCGCCAAGCCTTTTTGCGCAGGCAGACCGTCAGCGTGCGCCCGCGCCTGCCGAAATACCACCATTTTGGACGCTTGACGGCGATTATGTCGAATCCCTCGCGAACCAGACGGTAGACGGACGGCAAGGTATAGCCCTCCTGCTTGCGCGTCTTCTCGTCGACCGTGAAGAATGCACAGCCTCCGGGCTTCAAGGCGCGGTTCGTTTCGCGAACGGCTTCGCGCGTCAACGCGGCGCCGTTCAACACGACGACGTCGAATTGCGCGTCCTCGTAGGGGAACGCCGCGCTCATGCCGATGGACAGCCAGAGCCCGCCGCACGTCTCGCGCAGCAGGTTCGTCGCCGCCTCGTCGCCGAACCCGACGTCGAGCCCGGTGCGCACGCGCGGAAAGTGCGCCGCGATCACCGCAATCAGCTCGGCGAGCGCAGGCATATCTCCTTTTCTTCGCGCGTGCTCATGTCCTTGAGCCGCGCGACGCCCTTGGCCGCGTCGTCCGGTCCGATATAGACGGCCTCGGCGGCATTTGAGGAATCCGCGTGCGAGAAGAACTTCTTGGGCTTCTGGGGGTGGAGCGCGAGATTGACGTCCTTGCCGGCGCGGCGCAAATCCGCCGCGAGGGCGAGCGCCGTGTCGCGCTGCTCCTCCGTCATGAATCCGACGGCGACGCCCTTCTTTTCCTTCGCGGCATCCGCCCCGAGCCGCGCCTTCAGGAGCTCCGTCACGACGACATCCCCGAACCCGAGGCCGACCGCGCTCGTCGGATCCCCGCCGATGGTGGTCAGCAGGTTGTCATAGCGCCCGCCGCCGAAAATGGCGCGGAATTCGCCCGCCGTGTCGAAGCACTCGAACACGATGCCCGTATAGTAGCTGAGTCCCCGGATGACGCCGATGTCGAACTGCAGGCAGTCGGCGAAGCCGGCGATCTCCGCCAGGCGGAAGAGTTCCGCCAGTTCCGGGCACGCCGCGTACGACGTCGTGTCCATGATCGCGAAGGTCGCCTTGACTTCGTCCGGACCGAGCCCGCCGTCGGCCAGCATCTGGGCGATTTCGGCGTCCGGCATCTTGCCGCGTTTGTCGAGCGCCAGGAACACCTGCGCGTGCTTGCCGGCGGGGATGCCGCTCGCGGCGAGCAGCTCGCCCAGGTACTTGCGCGAAGAGACGTGCACCTTGAAATCCTTGGACGAGAGCCCCATGCGCCGCAACGCGTCGCACGCCGCGCCGATGACTTCCACTTCCGCCAGGACCGAATCCGCGCCGATGATGTCGACGTTCCACTGGTAGTGTTCGCGCTTGCGACCCTTCGTCATGCGCTCGTAGCGGAAGCATTGCGCGATTGTCGTCCACTTCAGCGGGAAGGACAGCTCGTGCTGCCGCTGGGCGACCATGCGCGCCAACGTCGGCGTCATCTCCGCCCGCAGCGCCAGATGCCGCTCCGACTTGTCGAAGAAGTGGTAGATCTGCTCGCCGACCTCCTCGCCCGCCTTGCGCGCCAAAAGCTCGTAGCTTTCGACGACGCACGCGTCGTACGGTTCGAATCCGGCCGCGGCGCCCGCCGCCCGGAAGGCATCGAACACGCGATTGCGCCAAACCATATCCTCCGGATAGAAATCGCGCATTCCGCGAGGCGGCTCAAATGAAATCTTTTCGGACATCTTTACTCCTTAACACCCCTCCAGTATACCAAAAATCGCTCCGTTCCACAAGCACGAAGCGCATCGCCTCGCCCAAATGTGAATTGCCCAGGCAAATGTCCATTGTGTATTGGCATCTGTCCGGGCAAACGCAGGATAAGGCACAGGTGGCATCTACTCGGGCAATGGACGTTCTCCCCAAAGGCGCGCGAAAGTTCATGCTGTGAATTGAAAAGCAAGTGGACACAAGCGGCGGGAAAACCCGTCCGCGTGGTTCCAAGGGTGCGATCGACCGCCCCCCATGGGATGTTTCGTTTGGACGGCGCGCCATTCTCTCTGGCTCCAGCCTCCAAATTCCTCTCTCCTTATAATAAGGGGCTCCCCCGCGGCAGACGGCCGGGTCGAAGGGTAAGACGGTGGGAGACAAATGGGAGTCCATCGGAGCAGGAGCAGTTATCCTAGAAATCGCAGTAGGAAGGCAGGAATCGGGTTCGTGGGCTTTGTTTCCGGCGGGAAGCGTGCATGCGGCTACCGTCAAACGGCTGAAAACGAAGCCGTCGGGGTGGAACGCCCTTTTCATGCCCATGGGAAAGATTTCTTGTGGTCACGAGAAGGACGTTTGTCCGGGGCGGGACGGGTCGGGATTGACCGTGTAGGCGAAGACCCCTGTCCTACCCGTCCACGTGGCGTCACGAACAGACGGA
>DJRS01000085.1 GCA_002440145.1 Verrucomicrobia bacterium UBA6354 | reverse complement strand
GGCGGACGCCGCCGGGAACACCAGAAGCGCCGCGACGAGCAACGCCCCGGCGAGCCGCATGGCGGTGGAGATGACGACCGCGACGACGAGCGCGAACAGGGTGTTGTAGAGCTTCACGTGCCCGCCCTCGACGCGTGCGAAATCCTCGTCGAAGGCGTATTCCAGGCTCTGGTGGTGCGTCCAGACGCAGAAGACCACGACGGACAGAGAGAGCGCGGAGCATATCCACACGTCCGCGTCGGTCAGCGTCAGGATGGATATGGAACCGAACAGCGTCGTGCAGACGTCGCCCGAGACGTTGGCGGACTTCGGGGCCAGATTGGCGGCGAGGTAACCCGCCGCGAGCATGCCGGCGGAAAGCATCGCGAGCGCGGCGTCTCCCTTCGTCTGCGTCCGCCGCGGCGCGCGCAGGAGCAGGACGGAGCAGACGGACGTGCCGACCAGCGTGGAGACGAACCCGCCCGCCAGGCTGAGGGCGCTACCGAGGGTCAGCGAGGCGAAGGCGACGTGGGAGAGGCTGTCGCCCATGTTGGACAGCCGCCGGAGGATGAGCGGCACGCCCAGAAGCGCCGCGCTGACGGCGATCAGGGTGCCGACGAGAAGGGCATGGCGCACGAAGGGGTAGCGCAGATAGTCCGCAAGCTGGTCAATCATGGCGGGGAGCCTCCCGGTGGACGGTGACGGTTTTGTGTTCGACGCCGGCGAGCAGGCCGGACGCGTGCGTGACGAGGACGATGGCCGTGCCGCGCGCGCGGCACGCCTCCAGCACCTGGCGCATGTGCGCGGTCGAGGGGGCGTCCAGCCCGGTGGACGGCTCGTCCAGCAGAAGGAGCCGGCGGGGCAGGGCGAGCGCACGCGCCAGAAGGACGCGCTGCCGCTGGCCGCCCGAGAGCGCCCGGTAGGAGGCGTCCGCCAGATCGTCCGCCTCGAAAGCCCGCAGGGCGTCCCGGGCGGCTTCTTTCTCGCGCCGGGTGTAGAAGGGCCGCCAACCGCGCGCCGCCTGGCAGCCGGAAAGCGCGATTTCGCGCGCGGTGGCGGGGAAGTCGTCCTGGTAGGGCGAGCGCTGCGGCAGATAGCCGACGCTCCCCGGAACGAGCTCGCCGGCGCGGCGGATTTGGCCCGAAAAGACCGGCAGAAGCCCGGCCAGCACGCGCAGAAGCGTGGTCTTGCCGGTGCCGTTCTCCCCCGCTATGTGGAGGAGTTCGCCCGCCTCGACCGTGAAGTCGGGGCAGGCGAACGGCGGCTGGCCCGCATAGCCGAACCGCAGGTTCGCGCAGGACAGGAGTTCCATGCGCACCTCCTCAGTTCAGGGCCTCGGCGAAGACCGCGAGATTGGCGGCCATCGCCTGCAGATAGTCGCGCGGCTCGCCGGACTGCAGCGAGTCGACGGAGAGAATCCGCACCGGCTTCGTGTGCGCCGCGCCCAGAACGGCCGCGGCGATCTTCCCGCCGGACCGCTCCAGCGTCAGCACGCACGGCAACTTCAGGGCGTCGACCTTGGACGCGAGAAAGACGACCGTCTTGAAACTCGCCTCCGACTCCGCCGAACAGCCCGCAAACGCCGCGTAGTACTTCAGTCCGTAGTCCTCCGTCAGATAGCGGAAGGGGAAGCGGTCGGCGAACAGCACGGTCTTGCGCTTGGCCGTCCGCGCCATGTCGGCGTAGCGGGCGTCCAGGGCCAGGATCTTGGCGCGATAGGCGGCGGCGTTGGCGCGGTAGTCCGCCGCGTGCGATGGGTCGATCGCGGCGATTTCGGCGGCCAGCGCATCCACGAGCCGCGCGGCAAAGCGCAGCGAGAGCCAGACGTGTTCGTCCTTCTCCACTTCGTGCCCGTGTTCGTGTTCATGCGCGTGTTCATGTTCGTGTTCGTCTTCCGCCTGCATGCCTTCGACGGTTTCTTCCGGACGGGTGGCGTCGCGCAGGGTGTGCATGAAGTCGACCACCCGCTGGTGCGCGGCGCGTTTCTTTTCCGCCAGCGGTTCGGCCCACCCGTCCGATTCGCCGCCGACGTAGACGAAGAGATCCGCCTTGAGAATCCGGACGACGTCCCGGGCGGACGGCTTGTAGCTGTGCAGGTCGACGCCGTTCTTTTCCAGGAGGCTGACGTTCAGCGTGTTCGTGTGGACGCCGACGATCTGCCGCGCCCAGTCGTACGCCGGGAACGTGGCGACCACGATTTCCTTCGGCGTTGTGGACGGGGCGTCGGCCCGGACAGGAGAGCAAAAGAGCGCTGCGGCCGTGAACGCCGCAAGAGACAAAGATGTATTTTTCATTTCTTTCTTTATGTGTGATGTAGTTTGAACGGTATTGAACGGGAAAGACCCTGACGGGCCGGGTGCGCCGTCCTAGTCGTTCAACCGCACATAAAGAGACTGCAAGGTAAGGGCGGGCGGCCGGTAGGCGGTCGCACCCGTCGAGAGCGGGCGGAAGACGGCGACGGCCGGCGCGAAAACCGGGGGCGCGTGCCCGCAGGAGCTGCCGAGCAGCTCGAAGTTCGCCACGCAGAGCTGCATCTCCGCGCAGATCGGGCAGTCCGTCTGCGTGCAGTCATGGTCCGCGTCCGCGGCGAGACTGACGCCCGAAAAGAGGATGATTCCCGCTGCCAGCGCGGCGAGACACCCGGACAGCACACGCCTCCCGTGTGCCGTCGGCTTGAAAAGATGTCTCAGAAACCGCTTCATGATTGCAATATTGTAGCATTTTCCGTGCACGCATGCAACCGCCCGCGCGACTTGCCGTCACCGCATGAAAATCGGAACTGAGCCACCGTGCTTGCAAAGAAACACAAATTGGCGCATAATCTTGTCGCACTATGAGCAAGATCCGGACGTTTCGTGTCGCCGCGGCCTTTCTGCCCGCCATATCCACCCATCGGGCCATGGCGGACGGCGTTGCCGTTCCGGCGAGACGGCACCCCCGTTCCGGCGCAACGGCATCGGCGTTCCGGCGCAACGG
>DJRS01000035.1 GCA_002440145.1 Verrucomicrobia bacterium UBA6354 | reverse complement strand
ATGCGCTCAAGGGTTGGATCAAGGCCGGCGAGATGGACTACTGGCGCGTCAAGGCGTTGCGCGAACTCGGGCGCAGCGACGAATGCGCCCCGCTGATCGCCGAGCTCAAGCAGGCGATCAAGGAGCTGGAGACGCCCCAGCCGGTGATCATCAACGCCTACGCCAAGTTCGCGGGCGACAATTCGGCCATGGAACGCGCGGCGAAAGCGCGCGAAAAGGCGGGCTCCCTAAAGGCGCTTCTCAAGGAGATAGAAGAATGAAGAATTGCGTGTGCTGTTTCGCCCTCGCCTGGGCTTTGGCGGGGGCTGCCGCGACTGGCCCGTTCGGCGACGGGGACTTTATGGTCGGCTGCAACTACTGGGGCTCCCAGGCGGGCGTCCACATGTGGCGCGCGGCGGACTGGGACGAAGACGGCGTCCGGAAGGATCTGGACGCGCTCAAGTCCGCCGGTGTCGAGATGCTGCGCGTCTTCCCGACCTGGAGCGAGTTCCAGCCGCTCGTTCCGCGTCTGGGCTATGCGGGGATGCCGGGCGAGTTTCTGCGCGAAGGGACGGAGGAGACGGTGTCCGATCCGCTCTGGATCGACCCGTGTGCGTTGGCGCGGTTCCGTTTCTTCTGCGACGAGGCCGGCAAGCGGCAGATCAAACTGATGGTTTCGCTCGTCACGGGGTGGATGTCGGGACGTCTCTTCATTCCGCGGCACGTCGAGGGTCGCAATCTGCTCTCCGATCCCGAGGCCATCCGCTGGGAAGGGCGGTTCGCGCGCGGCTTCGTGCGCCGGATGAAAGACCACCCGGCGATCGTGGCCTGGGACTTGGGGAACGAGTGCAACTGCATGGGGACGGTGGGCTCGCAAGGCGCGGCCTGGGTCTGGCTTCAGGCGATTTCGGGTTCCATCCGCGCGGAGGATTCCTCCCGGCCTGTCGTCTCGGGCATGCATTCGCAGACGTCGAACGCGTTCGGGGCGCAATGGTCGAAGCCGAACTACTGGACGCTTCAGATGCAAGGGGAGCTGGTGGACTATCTGACGCCGCACCCGTACCCGGCTCCGTTCCGGACGGAGGCCAATCGCGGCGCGTTCAATTCGTTCCGGAACGCGCTGCACCCGCTTTCGCAGTGCCTGTACTATGCGGGTGTCGCCGGCAAGCCGGCCTTCCCGCAGGAGGTGGGCTGCCTGGGGCCGCGGATGTCGCCGGAATGGGTGGCGGCTCTCGGCATGCGCCAGCAGCTGTTCGCGGCCTGGGTGCACGGGCTCCCCGCCTATCTCTGGTGGTGCGCGTTCGACCAGAAGCATCTGGGGTATCCGCCTTTCAACACGAATGCGATGGAGCGGGAGCTGGGCATGCTCCGCAAGGACCGCACGTTCAAGCCCCAGGCGCATGCGCTGAAGGCGTTTGCCGACTTCAGGAAATCCCTGCCCTTCAAGCGGCTGCCGCCGTACCGGACTGACGCGGTCTGCCTGCTTTCCGAGCGGGAGGAGTTCTACCACCAGGCGTTCGGCGCGCTGATGCTCGCCAAGGCGGCGGGCTTCGACGTCGCGTTCGCCGGGGCCGAGTCGCAGGCGCTCCCCGAGTCGCCGTTCTACATTCTGCCGTCCGGCGGCGGTTTCGAGACGTGGTCGCAGGAAGCGTGGGAGCGTCTCGTCGCGCGTGTGCGCAAAGGGGCGACGCTGCTGGTGACGCGCGGCGGGGATGCGGGTTACTCGGACTGGATCGACGTAACGGGGCTCGAGCAGACCCTTTACCACAAGAAACGGCCGATCGTCTTCGCGTTCGAGGGCCGGAAGTTGCGGGCATCGGACCACATGACGGCCGAGCAGCGGACTGTGGACTGCGAAGCCGTCGCGCGAGACCAGACGGGCAATGTCGTCGTGAGCATGAAGAAGCTGGGCGAGGGGAAGGTCGTTGCGGTCAACTTCGCCTTGGAGAAGTGCATAATCGAAGGACTCGACAATGTCGTGGACGGCGATTTCTCGAACGAACTTTGGCGTATCTACGCCTACGCGGCGAGAGAAGCGGGTGTCAGGCGGTGCGTGCAGAAGGAGGATCCGCGGCTTGTCTTGACGGAACATCCTCGGGACGACGGCACACTGCTTGTCTGCGCCTTGAACACGGGCGCGGAGCGCAAGTCGTTCGCCTTGGCTGTAGCCGGCGCGGTCGAACAGGTCTGGAACGGCCGGTGGGCGGACGGCAGGCTGGAGCTGGAAGGGAATGCGGGTTGCATTCTCAAAATTGCGCAGGAGAAGTAGGAGGGCGGCACGCATGGACATGAAATTTTGGCTCATTCTTCCTTTTGTTGCACATTCGGCCTTCGCTGAGCCGACGGGGTGCCCCGATTTCGCCGTGGAGAAGCCGCGGCAGTCCGCCGGACCTGTCCTGCGCGCGGCGGATTTCGGGCTGTCGTCCGCGTCCGACAAGAACGCGACGGCGATCAATCGCGCGCTGGCCGAGGCGAAGCGCCAGAAGGCGAGCCGCGTCGAGCTGGCGCCCGGAACCTACCGCTGCTTTGACGAGCCGGGCGTCGTCATCGACGGCTTCGTCGACTTCACGCTCGACGGCAAGGGGGCCGTGCTGGTCTTCCGCCGTCCGCCCGAATACCGGGGGCAGCCGCAGAGCGAAGTCCTGCTGGAGAAAGGGAACATTCTCGTCAAGGGCTGTCTGCGCACGTGGGTGAAGAACGTGACGATGGACTGGGACTGGCAGACCGATCCGCTCGCGGACTTCATGGTCGTCCGGGAGCGTCACATCGACCGCGAACGCCCCGAAGAGAGCTACATCGAGTTCGAGCTGCCGGACTGGACGCGACATCCGAAGTATCCCGAGCCCGTGCCGCTGCAGAAGCTCACGAAGATGGACCTGTGCCGCACGCGGTTCGTTCCCGGCCCGCATTTCTCCTTCGGCCAGACGGAAGGGCATTTCGGCGCGAAGAACGACTGGGTTTCGCCGAACCGGCTGCGCGTATGGCCGGGCATCCCGATGCCGGGACGGAACCAGAACCCGGCGACCGGCTACTTCCGTCCGAATCCCGCCGGAAACCTGCGCGGCGTCGAGAAGGTGGCCGTCGGCGAGCTTTACCGGGGGCTTCACTGCTACTACGGAAAGAACGGCCTCAACCTGCTGGCCAACCGCCATCTGACGGTCTCGGACGTGACGGTCTGGAGCGCGTTCGGCATGGCGCTCGTGATCGACGGCCCGCAGGAATACTGGCAGGTCGAGCGCTTCCGCGTCGTGCCGCCGACGGCGGAGGAGTTCGCGCGGGCCTATCCGGGCGTCGCCTACCGCCCGCGGCCGATGACGTCCTCGTCGGACGGGCACCATGTCGCGCGCTCGAAGGGACACGCCCGCTACATCGACTGCGAATGGCGGCTGAACAACGACGACGCCAACAACTTTCACGATCGCTTCACGATCGCGGTCAAGTGCGGAGAACGGCGCCTGCAAATCATCAACAAGCGCGGACAGGCCTACTTCCGGGCCGCACCCGGCACGCCGATCGAACTGCGCCGGCCGAACTTCGACGCCATCGGGTTCACGTCCATGCTCGTGAAAGTCGAAGGCGACATCCTCGTCCTCGACCGCGCGGTGCCGGAACAGAAGGGTCCCTGCTTCCTTGTCTGGGACAGGGGCTACGGCACGGACAACATCCTTTTCAAGGGGTGCAAGATGGTCGATTCGGGCTACCGCAACCTCTTCAACTCGTCGAACGTGACGATCGAGGACTGCCTGTTCGTCCGAAACGGGAACTGTCCGATCCGCATCTTGGCGGACTACCAGGCCAACCTCTGGTGCGAGGGGCTGGGCGCGACGAACATCGTCGTTCGCGGCTGCCGCTTCGAGGATCCGGTCTCGATCTTCCCCGAATCGCCCGTCATCTCGACGGTCTGCGTCACGCCTCCGGGGTGGGAGGTCCCGCCGCCCGACAAGGGGTTTGTGGGCGGGGGGCTGCTTATCGAGGATTGCACGTTCATCCGTCCGCGCGGCCCGGTTCTCGACCTGCGGACGGGGCGCGACGTGATCTTCCGCAATTCGCGGATCGACCTGTCCGGCGTGGACGCCGCCCGCTGGCCGAAGGCGGGCATGCTTTTGACGGACGGGGCGGAGAACGTGACGGTCGAGAACGTGACGCGCGCGCCCGCCGCCGGGGTGGACGCGAAGTCTGAAATCTTTCCCAACTAAACAAGCAAAGCAAGAGAGGAGTCAACAGTCATGAAAAAACTGAAGTTACCGTTGAACGCGCGCCGCCGCAAGGTCTGCGCCGCCGTCGTCACGCTGACGGCAACCGCCGTCTGGGCGGCGAGTCCCGAAATCACTGTCGAAAAGGGCTCGCCCCGTGAAGAAGCGGGGGGGGGTAGCCTTCTCGAAGCTGACTCTCCATGACAATTTCACGGCGAGCGGCTCGACCGTGCTGAAGCCCGACGCGGGTGCGGTCATCGAGCTGGCGCCGAATGCGGACGACACGGCGACCTTCGCGCTGAAGGGGGACGCAGGGTTTGAATCCGACGAGGCAGGGCGGAACACGACGTTGCGGTTCGGCAAGGGCAAGGGTCTCGTCACTGTGGCTTCGTGGCGCACGGCGGACGGTCCGCGGCTTGAGGTCTCGTCCGACGCGGCGGGCGACGGCGACGTGCTGCGCATTGTCGAGCTGAACGCGGGGCGCTATTCGACCGCCTCCATCACGAACAAGAACGCGAAGCCCGTTGAGATCCTGTTCGCAGGCGGCAGTCTCGGCATCGGTCCCTGGGGGACGGCTTCGCTCTTCGCGACGGCCGAGAACCCGATTGTCCTGCGCGGCAGCGAAACGTCGGACATCCGGCTGGACCCGAAGTACTTCCCGTGGTATCTGGCGGGCGACGCCGACCGGTCGGTCGTGACGACGGGCGCGTGCGACGTGGTCATTTCGCAGGGCCGGCGCGATGCGAAAAATTGGGGGCGCATCTACCTGAATCATCCCATCGCCTGGGGGCACACGGGCGATACGGTGGCGTGCGGCGTCGAGATCCGCACGGACAAGGACGACGTTCTGCCGTACGGCCCCGGCACGGGCGGCCTCGTCCTCTCCAGCACGGTCTGGCAGGTTCAGAACGACAATCCGCTCACGGCGATCCTCGACCTCAACGGCACGACGCAGACGGTGAACAGCCTCGACGTCTCGCAGAGCAGCTGCGCAACCAACAAGGCCGCCAAGATGGCCTGCCTGAAGTTCGGCGAAGGCGACGCGGACGGCACGCTCAAGGGCGTCGTCGCGCCGAACGTGAAGGTGCGCAAGGTCGGCACGGGCACGCTGACGCTCGACGGCGCGACGGTGACAAAGCCGGACGTGGCGGCGGGTTCGCTCGCGATCGCGGGCGAGACGACGGTCAACGGCTTCGGCGATCTCGCGGAGCTGCCGCCTGTGCTGCCGGCCGAGGCGAACGACGCGAACTACGACTACCGAAAGGGCGGCTCGCCGAAGAAGGTGCTGGAGGCGAGCGGCTGCCTCGCGGCGACCCCGCTGCGCGTCACCGTCAACGAAGGCGGTACGCTGGCTTACCGGAACGAGGCCGACACGGTTTTCGACCGCGTTGCCGAATTCGTCAGCCTTGACGCGACGGGCGCGTTCGTCAAGAAGGGCGCGGGCGCGCTGTCCGTGCGCGGTTCGGCGAACTGTCCGCAGACGTTCAAGGGGCTGGTGTGCGCGGCGGAAGGAACGCTCACGCTGTCCGGCCGGGGCAACACCAATGCCTTCTGGCGCGTGACGGTGAAGAAGATGGCCAGCACGACGGACTTGGCGAAGGCGGTCTTCTCCGAACTGGGGCTTTTTGACGCGAACGGCAACCGCATCAACCAGAAGGCTTCCGGCTACGCCTACCGGGCGGATGCCACGGCCGCGACCGACCTTCTGGCCGAGCAGGTCATGATGACGCCGGCGGTGAAATACGCCGTGGAGTATAACGTGTCAAGGACGCCGGCCGGGCTGTTCACGGGCGCCGAGTCTTCCTATCTGAAACTTGACGGGACGGAGTCGGGCGAGAGTCTCGAGGCGTTTGCCATTACGTTCAGGCTGCCGGAGGGCCAGGCGGCGGCGTGCAGCTATGCGTTCGCATCTTACGGCGGCAAAGTTCCCATGTCCTGGACGGTCGAGACAAGCCCGGACGGCGTGAACTGGACGGTTGCGGACAGCCGGACGGACGCCTATCCGAAGTACGGCACATGGCTTCCGGGCTACGCCTACTACTGCTACTGGTATCTCGACGGCCGCTGGGACGGCTTCGCGGGATTGCCGTTCACGTTTGCGTCCGCGAACGAGCAGACGGAAGCCGTGACGATCGACGGCGCGATGCTGCGGGCGGACAAGGGCGCGACGCTGGACGTCTCGGCGGCGGCCGGTACGCCGGCGGGGATCGAGATCGACGCGACGGCGCCGGGCGGCACAATCGTCGGGATGCCGTCCGTCAAGAACGGCGAACTCCGGATCGTCAACCTGCCGGAGAACCAGAGCCGATCCGACCTGACGAAGGCGGGTTGCCTCGTGGCCTGCACGGGCGGACTGACGGCCGCCGACCTCGCCACATGGCGCGTGACGGTGAACGGCGAGACGACGCGGCTGCGCGTGAAGATGGACGCGAAGGGCCATGTCGGCGTGACGACGCCGGGCCTTGCGCTGATCATTCGGTAAAGGGAAAGGACGAATACGTGACATTGATCAACAAACGAGGGTTGCTGTCCGCCGTCTGCCTCTGCGCACTCGCGTGCGTGGCGGCCGACGGCGTGGCGGCGAATGCGGAGCGGATCTTCCGCGCGCCGCGCGTGACGCGGGGGAACACGAACATCTTCCCCGTGCAGCCAATCGACGCGGCGGCGTGGCTCGCGCATCCCGACTTCGTGCAGGAGGGAGCGGACGTCGCCGCGCCGCGCGTTGCGCGCTTCCGCTGCGCCTTCACGTCCGACGGCTCGCCGCTCGTCTTCGACGTGTCGGCGGACGAGCGCTTCTATCTCACGCTGGACGGGCGGTTCGTCGCGCGCGGGCCGCATCGCGGGTCGGTGGACAACTGGATGTACCAGAGCTACCGCGTGCCGCTCGCGGCGGGGCCGCACGTGATGGAGGCCGTCGTCTGGAAGACCGGCAAGGCCGCGCCATTCGCGCAGCTCTCCCACCGTTTCGGCTTCTGCCTCAAGGCCGAGGGCGCCTACGACGCCGCGCTCACGACGGGACGCGGCGCGTGGACGTGCGGTGCGCTGGAGGGCGTGGTGCGGCCGCGCGGCAAGGGCGCGGCGGACGGCTGGTTCGCGACGGGCGACACCTTCGAGCTGACGGGGACGGGGCTCCTCGACGCGCAGCCTGCGAAGTGGACGGCCCCCGCCGTCGTGCGCGCCGCGCACCTCAAGGGAAATTACTACGGCGACCGCCGGCCGGGCTGGATGCTCTATCCCTCGCAGCTGCCGGACCAGACCGAAGACCGGGTGCGCCCGGGACGCTTCGTGACGGGCGGCGAGATGAAGTTCCCCTTCACGGTGCCGGCGGGCGAGAAGCGTCGCATCCGCTGGGACCTCGACCGCTACATCTGCGCCTACCCGGAAGCCGTCGTGTCGGGCGGCAAGGGTGGCAGGATGTCCTGGTGCTGGGCCGAGTCGCTGCGTTCGCCCTCGAAGGATCCGCGCGACAAGAAGTCGTACAAGGGCAACCGGAGCGAATGGAAGGGCAAGGGCTTCTGGGGATTCGGCGACACCTTCGTCTTCGATGGACGCGCCCGCGCGGTCTTCCAGCCGCCGTGGTTCCGTTGCGGACGGTGGTGCGAGCTTGTCATCGAGGCGGGCGACGAGCCCGTCGTCGTCGAGGACCTGTCGCTCGTCGAGAGCCGCTATCCGCTCGCCTGCGAGACGGCGTTCGAGAGCCCCGACGACCCCGCGCTCGCCGACGTGCAGCGCATCGCCGTGCGGACGATGCAGATGTGCAGCCACGAGATGCTTTTCGACTGTCCCTTCTACGAGCAGCTGATGTATCCCGGCGACACGCGCGTGCAGCTGAACGTCCTCTCGTCGATGACGTCCGACGACGCGCTCATCCGCCGCGCGATCGAGATCTTCGACCTCGCGCGCCATGACGACGGCAGCGTGCCCTTCAACTATCCTTCGCGCAAGGTGCAGGAGGGGGCGTCCTACACGCTCTGCTACCTCGGCATGTACCCCGACTACGTGATGAACCACACGGACCGCGACTGGCTGCGTGCGCGCCTGCCGGGGATGCGCGACACGCTCAGCGGCTTCGAGCTCCACGAACGCGCGGACGGCCTTCTCGCGAACCTGCCCGGCTGGTCGTTCCTGGACTGGGTGCCGCGTCCCGGCTGGGAGGGCGGCTGGGCGCCCGGCTCGCGCGACGGCGGCGCGAACGCGGAGCTGAACCTCTTCTACCTCGCCGCCCTGCAGGGCGCGGCGCAGGTGGAGGACGCGATGGGGAATCCGCACCTCGCCGCACACTGGCGCGCGAAGGCCGCGCGGCTGAAGCCTGCGATCGCGGCGGCGTTTTTCGACGCGAAGCGCGGACTCTTCGCTTCGGACGCGGCGCACACCGTCTTCTCCGAGCACGCGCAGTGCCTGGCGCTCCTCACGGACGTCTTCGAGGGCGAACGCGCGCAGGCGCTCTTCGACCGGCTCGTCTCGACGCCCGACCTCTGCCCGACGAGCGTCTATTTCTCCTACTATCTCTTCGAGACGTATTTCAAGTTCCGCCGCCCGGACCTCTTCCTCAAGCGGCTCGACCTCTGGAAGGGTTACGTGAAACTTGGCGCGACGACGTGTCTGGAGGAACCCGAGTACCCCGGCCACGACTCCCGCAGCGACTGCCACGCCTGGGGCGCGCATCCGCTCTGGTTCCTCCGCACGGGCGTGGCGGGCATCCGCAGCGACGCGCCGTTCTTCGCGCGCGTGAAGGTGGCGCCGCAGCCGGGCCCGCTCTCGTCTCTGCGCGCCTCCTATCCGCACCCGTCGGGGAAGCCGATCGCGGTCGATCTCTCATTTGCGGACGGCCGTGCGCGCGGCACGGTGACGACGCCCGTCGCGGGAACGTTCGCATTCGGCGGCGAGACGGTCGATCTCGTTCCGGGCGTCAACCGGATCGGCTCCGCGAAGCCGGCGCCGGCTGCGGGCGCGGCGGCGGACACGGTCGTGCCGATGTTCGGCGGACGGCTCGTGGCCCTGAGCGGGAAGGCGACGTTCGAGCCGCGCGTCGCGTCCGCCAACTGGTGCTTTCGCGGCGGCTACGAGGGCGAGGCGCCGGATGCGGACGGCGTCTACCGGTTCAAGCTCCAGGCGGACGACGGCCAGCCGCGCATCGACGCGGCGCTGAAGCTGCGGGCGATCGACGGGGGCGTGCACGCGGACTATGCGTTCACGCCGGCGGCGGACGCGAAGCTGAACGCGTTTGCGGTGTCCGTCGACCTGCCCTACGCGGACTGGGCCGCGCTAACCGTGGACGGCCAAGCGGTCGCGTTCCCGACCGACCGCAAGACGGGCGGGTTTTTCCGGGGCGACGTGCGCGAAGTCAGGCTGACGGCGAAGGACGGCAAGTCGCTGGCCGTCCGCTTCGCCGCGCCGCAGCGCATTGCGGTGCAGAGCAACCGGCCCTGGGGTCATGAGAACTTCACGGTCTCGATTCCCGTGCCGGGACATCCCCACAAGGGCGGCGTGACGCAGCGCATCGCGTTCGACCTCGCCGGGGCGGGGCGTTTCGACCCGCAGACGGGCCGTCCGGTCGTCGTCGCCGACCTGCCCGGCTGGGTGCCGGTCGCGGCGTCGCCGTGGGTGAAGGAGGGCTCGGCGCTCGACTTCTCGGCGGTGCGCAAGACCGACGCGCCCGCCGGCAAATACGGGCGCGTCGTCGCGAAGGGCGGACACTTCGAGTTCGAGAACCTGCCGGGCGTGCCGCAGCGGTTCTACGGCGTCAACGTCTGCGGCTCGGCGAACGTGCCGCCGGAAGATTCGGCCGACCGGTTTGTCCGGACGCTCGTCCGCTCCGGCTACAACGCGATCCGCTTCCACCATCATGACGGGCATCTCGTCGACAAGAGCGACCCGGCCGCGCTCAAGCCGGACGAAAAGGCGCTTCGGCGGTTCGACGCGCTCGCCGCGGCGTGCGTGAAGCACGGCCTCTACATCACGACGGACGTCTACGTCTCGCGCACGCCGACCTGGCGGAGCGTCGGCATCGACCGCGACGGCAAGATGTCCATGCCGGACTTCAAGAGCCTCGTGCCTGTCCACAAGGGGACGTGGGAGAACTACAAGGCGTTTGCCCGCCTCTTCCTGGGGCACGTGAACCCGTTCACGGGCCGGACGCTCGCCGAGGAGCCGGCCTTGATCGGCCTGTCGCTCGTGAACGAGAATCCGCTCGACGGCGTCACGCCGCAGACTTACGCGCAGCTGCCGGGCTGGAAGACGGCGTGGGAGAAGTGGCTGGCCGCGCAGAAAAAGGCGAAGCCGGAGATCTACGGCGACATTCCGGCCAAGTTTCCGTCGACCTGCTTCGGCAATCGCCACGGTTCGGCCTTCCTCGTCTTCCTGCAGGCGGTCGAGCGCCACTTCGCCAAGTCCGTCCGCGCGTTCCTGCGCGACGAGCTGGGCTGCCGCGCACCGTTGACGAACATGAACTGCTACGGGACGTTCTCGAGCCAGGTCGTGCGGCACGACGCCTACGACTACACCGACACGCATTTCTACGTGGATCATCCGCGCTTCCTCGGGCCGGCCTGGTCGCCGCCCGTCGTCAGCGACGGCGTCAACCCGTTCACGACGCCCTACGCCGGCGTGGCGCGCGGCGCGGGGCTCCGCTTCTTCGACCGCCCGTTCACGATCACCGAGTTCAACTTCTGCGGGCCGTCGCCAGTCCGCAGCTGCGGCGGGATCGCGACGGGCGCCGCCGCGTCGCTGCAGGACTGGAGCGGGCTCTGGCGTTTCGCCTGGACGCACAGCGACTATTTCGGCATCGTCCATCCCGAGCTGGAGAGCGTCGGGTCCTTCGACATCGTCAACGACCCGATCCAGCGCATCGGCGAACGCGCGGGCATCGCGCTCTTCCTGCGCGGCGACGTGGCGCCCCTGGCGAACGCCTAGCGCGTCGGCTACGACCGGAACTGGTTCAAGACGCTGGATCCGCGGCTGGCCGATCTCGTCGGCGCCAAGACGCCCGCGCGCACCGTCTGGACGGCGAAGTACGGCATGGACCTGGACGGCGTGACGCCGTCCGAACCGCCGCCGGAGCCGGAGACGGGGCGCGAGGTGAACATCGACACGGCGAAGGGACTCTTCCGCGTCGCGACCGGCCGCACGGCGGGCGGCTACAGCGAAGAGGGGACGTTCGCGGCGGGTTCGCTCCGCGCGACAGTCTCCGGCTCGCCCGCGACGGTGTTCGCGATCTCGCTGGACGACACGCCGCTCAAGACGGCGCCGCGCATCCTCATCGCGCACCTGACGGACGTCCAGCGCGCCCGGACGAAGTTCGCCGACGCGGCGATGAAGATCCTGCTCGACTGGGGACCGCGCCTCCCGATGCTGATGCGTCCGGGCCGGGCCGAGATCGGGCTCGCGCTGGATAAGCCCGAAGCGTATGACGTATGGGCGCTCGCCATGGACGGCGCACGCCGCGCGAAGGTGCCGGCGCGCGCCGCGGACGGGAAGCTCGTGTTCACGGCGGATGTCGCAACCGACCCGAAGTCCGCGACCTGCGCGTACGAAGTCGTGCGCGCGACCCCTGTTTCGTCGGCACATTGAAGAAAGGAAAGAATCCATGCACTGCAAGAAACTGATCATCACGGCCGCCGCCGCCGGCGTCTCGGCCTCGCTGTTCGCCGGACTCTACGGCGACACCCCGGACGCGAAGCACGCCTGGGCGGTCCACGACGGGAACCGTCCGAAACCGTCGAAGGTCGAACCGGCCAAGGAGATCGGCCAGCCGCCGTCCGACGCGGTCGTCCTCTTCGACGGCACGCGGGCGTCGTTCGAGAAGAACTGGCGCGACGGTAAGGGCGGGCCTTCCGCCTGGTCCTATTCGGACGACGGCTACTTCTACACCGTGCCGGAATGGAAGAACGGCGGCTCGATCTTCTCGCGCGCGGAGTTCGGCGACTGCCAGCTCCACATCGAGTTCCGCCACGACCCCGGACAGATCTTCACGGACAGGGGGCCGCAGATGCGCGGAAACTCCGGCGTCTTCCTGATGAACAACTACGAGATCCAGGTCTTGGAGTCGTACTATACGTCGCGCGAGTTGGAAGGAAAGCCCGGCTTCGTCGACAACTGCGCCGACGGGCAGGCCGGAGCCGTCTACGCCGAGAACCCGCCGCTCGTCAACCCGGCGCGCAAGCCGGGCGAGTGGCAGGTCTACGACATCGTCTTCCACCAGCCGGTCTGGGACGGCCTCCGGCTCGTCCACCCCGGCAGCGTGACGGTGTTCTTCAACGGCGTCCTCGTGCAGGACCACTGGGAGATGGAGGGCCTGACGACGCACCGCCATCGCCGGCCGCTCGCGCCGCACAGGACGGTCGGGCCGCTTCAGCTGCAGGATCACGGCTGCGTCGTCCAGTTCCGCAACATCTGGTACCGTCCGCTCGCCTCGCGCTGGGACAACAAGACGTGCAGCGTGCTGTCCGCCGACGAGAACGAGGTCATGAAGCTCCGCCGCGAGACGGCCGCGAAGCTCTACGCGAAGATCGCCGATCCGAAGGCGCCGACGGCCGCGACCGTGAAGGCGCTGGCCGAAGTGATCGCCTACGCGAACGAGAATCCCTACAAGGCCGCTTTCGGCGCGGCGCTCGCGGCGTACCGGGCGAAGCCCGGCGACGCGAAGGAGGTCGCGGACGTGAACGGGGCGCTCGACGTCCTCGTCCGCAACCGCGTCATCGACGAAAAGGCGAAGATTTCACAGTAGACGGTCCGCACGGTCCGCCGCAAAACCTAAGGAGAAAACATGATCCAGATCAACTCGTCCAGAAGAAACTTCCTGCGCGGCCTCGGCGGCGCCGGACTGTTCGCGATCGGCGGCTGCAAATGCCCCTTCGGTCGCCAGAAAATCAAGCTCGCCGCCGTCGGCGTGCTGGGCAAGGGCTACAGCGACTGGACGCCGATGCTGAAGTCGGGGCTCGTCGAAATCGTCGCGTTCTGCGACGCCGATTATACGCAGCGCGAATGGGCCGCGAAGAAGCTGGCGAAGGACGGCATCGACTTCGACATGTATTCGGTGCCGTTCTACACCGACTACCGCAAGCTCCTCGACGACGCGGGCGTCCTCGGCATCGAGGCGATGACGATCTCGACGCCGGACCACGTGCACGCTCCCGTCGCGATCGGCGCGATGAAGCAGGGCATTCACGTCTTCGTCCAGAAGCCGCTCGTGCGCACGCTGTGGGAGCTCGACTATTTCGGCCGCACGGCGAGGGACAACGGCGTCATCGTCCAGATGGGCAACCAAGGCTCGTCGCTCGACTCGATGCGCCGCTGCACGGAGGTGATCCAGAGCGGCATCCTCGGCGACGTGAAGGAAGTCCACGTGTGGACGAACCGCGCCGTGTGGCCGCAGGGCAAGGGCGTGGCGGACTACGTGACGAGCCGCGGCGCGAAGGGCGATCCCGTCCGCAACGGCCTCAACTGGGACGCCTGGCTCGCGACGGCGAAGAAGCGCCCGTTCCTGGACAGGTATCCGGCCGGCGCGAAGATCTACGATCCGTGGAAGCTTGGCGCGAACGTCTACCATTCGTTCACGTGGCGCGGCTTCCACGACTTCGGCGCGGGCGCGTTCGGCGACATGGCCTGCCATACGATGAACCTGCCGTTCCGCGGCCTCGAGCTCGGGGGCGTCTCCGGCGCGGAGTGCGTGAAGATCGAGGAGAAGAACGACATCTCCTATCCGTCGAAGTCGATCGTGAAGCTCGTCTACAAGGCGCGCGAATCGAAGGTGCGCCCCGGCGTCAAGCTGCCCGCGGTCACCCTCTTCTGGTACGACGGCTACGACGAGGCCAACCCGGGCAAGAGCGCGATGAAGCCTCCGGCCGAGATCATGCCGAAGGTCATCAAGACTTTCGGCGCGGTGCCGAACACGGGCTGCTACATCGTCGGATCGAAGGGTGCGGTGCTCATGCAGGACGACTACGGCGCGAAGTGCGCGCTCGCGCTGAACGACGACCCGGCGTTCGTCGACATCTTCTCGCACGAGAAGGCGAAGCTCGTCGCGCGCACGATTCCGTTCTGCGCCGGCTCGGCGCCGGCGGCGGACGGCAAGTCGACCGTCGAGATGAAGGGCTTCGCGGAGGGCCACTACGCCGAGTTCGTGAACGCGATCCGCGGCGAAGGCCCGTGGTACGGGCAGACGCACTCGCGCTGCTTCTCGGACATCGAGTACTGCATTCCGCAGATGGAAGGCATTCTCGTCGGCTGCATCGCGCAGCAGGTTTCGGGCAGGCTCGCCTGGGACTCGGCGACGCAGCGCTTCGACAACGCCGCCGCGAACGCGCTCGTCAAGCCCTACATCCGCACAGGCTGGGAGTTCTGACGTAAATCGTCCACATGAAGAAGGGGCGGGCGGCCGAATGACGGCTCCCGCCCCTTGGCGCCGCGCCCCGTGACGCGGCGTTTCTCTTGTTCTCCGGCGGCGTTCGCTCCGGCGTCGCAGGGGCGCTTCCTCCGTTCGGAAAATCGAGGGACCCCGTCTGCCCAAAGGTTCTGGATAGGGCGAAGCGGATATTGAGGAACGAAAAGAGCTGGTCGCGTCCAATAAAAGGCACCGGACACCATTGGCGAGGCCCGAATGGCGGGGTCGTACGGCTTGTTCCCGTGTGAATGGAGCACAAGGCACAGAATTGTTGGCATTAACGCTTCAAGCCTTCCAAATCCTGTTGATCCTGCCAGAAAGATTCCGAGCTCCCCCGTTCTTCGTCCCCGTCTTAAACCTAAAAATCGCAGTAGAAAGGCTGGGATCGGGTTCGTGGACTTTGTTTCCGGCGGG
>DJRS01000016.1 GCA_002440145.1 Verrucomicrobia bacterium UBA6354 | reverse complement strand
TTCTCATGGGCACGAGAACGGGGCGCCTGCAAAAGGGAAATTGCCCGTTGGTTTGATCTTTCTGTCGAAATAAAGAACAAAACACGTAGATATCACCTGAAAACGGGAACGCCCCCGGTCGGGCATCGCCGTTTCGCCCGTTTTGTGCGTCCGAGAGGAGGTCAAAACGCCCCGAAACGGATTGCCGATTTCCATTGCGGGCTCTAGCCTTCCGCCTTCTCGGCCGGCCCTTCTCCTTATCGGGCGCTCGCCCTCCATTCCACCTGGAGCGGCCTGTCCCGGGTGTCTCACGACAGGGTACACATTTCCTTCGGCAAATCGCGCCGGGTATAGGCGGATGGCGCTTAATTTGATATAATATCCGCGATGGAAAATGAGAACGAGATATTTGGCTATGTTTTCTCGAACGCGGCGCTTCTGGAAGAAGCGTTGACGACGCCGTCCTACCGCATGACGCAGCCGCAGGCGGAAGACAACCAGCGCCTGGAGCTGCTGGGCGACGCGGTGCTGCAGCTTTTGGCGACGGAGTGGCTTTTCGCGGCCTATCCGAAGGACAAGGAAGGGTCGCTCACGGCGCGGCGCCAGCATATGGTGTCCAGCGCGGCGCTTTGCGCGGCGGCCGCGGCGCATGGGATTTGTGCGCGTCTGCGGCGCAACCGGGGGGCGGGTCCTTTGGATGCACACGCGAAGACGCTCGCGGACGCGGTGGAAGCCATTCTCGGAGCAGCGTATCTGGACGGGGGCAAGCCGGCCGCGGAAGCCGTTTTCGCCGCGCTGGGTCTCACGGAGAACGCCGCGCAGGGTGAATTGGACGGCAATCCCAAGACGGCCTTGCAGCACTATGCGCAGGCGCTCAAACCGCCGCGCATTCCTGTGTACGAGCGCGTCCGGACGGCGGGCACGTGCGACAGGCCCGTCTTCACGGCGCGCGTGACGGTCGAGGGGGTGGGTTCCGCGCAGGCGCAGGGCGGCTCGCTTCGCCAGGCGGAAACCGCCGCGGCGGCCATGCTCCTCGAGAAGGTGAAATGACGACATCCCTCCCCGAGCCCGCATCCGCCGCGGCCGAAGCGGCCCCCGAGACGGTGGAAGGCACCGTGCAGAGCGTCGTCTACCACAACGACGAGAACGGCTACACCGTGCTGACGGTCGCCGCGCCCGCCGCGTTCGAGTTGGCGAAGGGCCGCACGTTCACGCTCGTCGGCAAGACGCAGGCGGTCTGGGAGGGCGAGGACGTCACGGCGGAAGGGCAGTGGGTGACGGACAAGGTGCACGGACGGCAGTTCAAGGCGACGGCCATCACGTGCGTCGCGCCGAAGTCCGTCGCCGGCATCGAGCGCTATCTCGCGTCGGGGCTAATCAAGGGCGTCGGCAAAGTGTTGGCGCACCGTATCGTCCAGACGTTCGGGGAGCGGACGCTGGACGTCTTGTCGCACCAGTCGGGGCGGCTGCGGGAAGTGCCGAAGCTGGGGCGGGCGAAGATCGAGCAGATCCGCGCGAGCTGGCACGCGAACGAGACGCTGCGCGACGCGATGATCTTCGGGCAGACGTACGGGATTTCCGTCAACAAGATGACGAAGATCATCCGTCGCTACGGGCCGGACGCGGTGGCCATCGTGAAGGCGGACCCGTACCGGCTGTGCCGCGATTTGTGGGGAATCGGTTTCGCGACGGCCGACCGCATCGCGCTTTCGGTGGGCATCCCCAAGAACTCGCCCTTGCGCGCGCGCGCGTCCATAACGTACACGCTCGAGACGGAGGCGGAAGAGTCCGGGCATTGCTGGTCCTACGAGAACAATCTCCTTCTGCACGCCCACGAGCTGACGGAAATCCCGGTCGAGATTCTGGGCGAAGCGCTGGAGCAGGAGCTGCGGGAGCGCCGCGTCGTGGCGGAAGGCACGGGCGAAGAAGGCCGCCGCATCTACCTGTACCCGCTCTACCGGGCGGAACGCGATACGGCCAGCGGCGTGCGGCGGATTCTCGGCGCGCCGGTCCCGTTCCGCGCGATCGACGCCGGCAAGGCGGTCGCCTGGTGGGAGGCGCGCGCCGGTTTCCATCTGGCGGCGCGGCAGCGCGAAGCCTTGACGCGCAGCCTGACGGACAAGTTTTCGATCATCACGGGCGGCCCGGGCGTGGGCAAGACGACGATCATCCGCGCGCTGGCCGACATCTATTCCGCGCGCGGACTGAAGCTCGTCCTGGCCGCGCCGACGGGGCGCGCCGCCAAGCGCATGTCCGAGTCGGTCGGGCGTCCGGCGCAGACCATCCACCGGCTTCTGAAATGGAATCCCGTCACCAACCGCTTCACCTACAACGCGGAAAACACGTGCGAAGGCGACGTCTTCATCTTCGACGAAACCTCCATGATCGACATTCGCCTGGCGCGCGATCTTTTCGCGGCGCTGCCGTCCGCGGCGGTCGTCGTGTGGGTGGGCGACACGGACCAGCTTCCCAGCGTGGGGCCGGGGTGCGTATTGGGGGATCTCATCAAGTCGGGCACGATCGCCGCGACGCGTCTGGACCATATCTTCCGCCAGGACACGGGCGGGCTGATCGTGCGGAACGCGCACCACGTGAACGCCGGCGAACCGCTCGAGGTGCGCCCGGGCGAAAGCGACTTCTACTTCGTGCGCACGGACGATCCGGAGCAATGCCTGAAGCGCGCGATCGAGTTCATGACGACGCGCATCCCAGCCAAGTTCGGGCTCGACCCCTTGCGCGACGTGCAGGTCTTGACGCCCATGCGGCGCAATCTTCTCGGCACGGAAAACCTCAACTGCGAACTCCAGAAGGCGCTGAATCCGTCGGGCGACGCGGTCGTCCGCGGCGGCACGCTGTTCCGTGTGGGGGACCGGGTCATGCAGCTGCGGAACAACTACGACAAGGACGTGTACAACGGGGACGTCGGCTTCGTCCGGGCCGTCTCGGCGGCGGACCGTTCGCTCGTCGTCGCGTTCGACGGACGCCCGGTGAAGTACGAGGCGGCCGACCTGGACGAACTCGTGCTCTCGTACGCGACGACGATCCACAAATCGCAGGGCAGCGAGTATCCGGCCGTCATCGTGCTGATCCACACGCAGCACTACGTCATGCTGCAGCGCAATCTTCTCTATACGGCGCTGACGCGCGGAAAGAAGCTGGTGCTGCTCATCGGCGTGCCGTTCGCGGTCGATCGCGCCATCCAGAACAACGTGGTGCAGGAGCGGCGCACGTCGCTCGCCGAGCGCCTCGTCCGGATTTGCGGCGCGGAAGGAAAGGAAATGGAAACGGAATGAATGTCGCCATCATCGGAAGAGGACTCATCGGAGGTTCGCTGGAGCTGGCCGCCCGGCGCGCGGGGCACACGGCGCGGATTTTTCCCGGACGCGCGGCGGAGCGTCCCGACCTGACGGCGTACGACTACGTGTTCGTCGCGGTGCCGCCGGACGCGGTCGTTGGCGTCGTCGAGGCCATCGCCCCGAAATTGAAGGCGGGCGCCACGGTCGTCGACATCGCCGGCGTCAAGCAGCCGATCTACGCGGAACTCGTGAAGTACGCCTACGAGAAGAAGTGGTATTTCGTCGGAGGGCATCCGATGGCGGGCAAGGAACGGACCGGGTACGCCAACGCGTCCGCCGATCTCTTCGACGGCGCGTCCATGATTTTGACGCCTTATCCGACCTACGGGCGCGGCGTCCTCGACCGGCTGGAGGCCCTGTTGCGGGAGCTGGGTTTCGCGCGCATCGTCTACACCGACCCGAAGCACCACGACGAGATGATCGCCTACACGAGCCAGCTGTGCCATCTGATATCCTCGGCCTACGTGCGTGATGAACTCGCGCAGGAGCACGCCGGCTATTCGGCGGGGAGCTTCCGCGACATGGTGCGCGTCGGGGCGCCCGATCCGGACGTCTGGACGGAGCTGTTCCTGTCCAACCGCGCGGCGCTCGTCCCGGTCCTGTCCCGGTTCATCGCGCGCATGACCGCGTTCAAGACGGCTTTGGAGGCGGACGACCGCGCGGCGATCCGCGCGGCGCTGGAGGAGAGCGTGGCGGCCAAGAAGCGCATGGAGGAAGGAAGTTCGAAATGAAGATAGGTACGACATTGAAACTGGACGTCTGGGGCGAGTCGCACGCGCCGGCCATCGGCATGCGCCTGGAGGGGTTCCCCGCCGGCGAGGCAATCGACCGCGCGGCGCTGCAAGCGTTCATGGAACGCCGCGCACCGGGGCGGGACGCCTTCTCGACGGCGCGCAAGGAGCCGGACGTGCCGGAGTTCCACCAGGGGCTCGGACCGGACGGCGTGACGACCGGCGACGCGATCGAGGCGATCATCAGGAACACGGACACGCGCAACCGGGACTACGAGAAGACGGTGCCGCGTCCGGGGCATGCCGACTTCCCGAACTACGTGAAGACCGGGCGCATTCCGCCGGGTGGCGGGGCGAATTCGGGGCGGCTCACGGCGGCGATGTGCATCGCGGGCGGCTTGTGCCTGCAGGCGCTCGCGCAGCGGGGCATCCGGGTGGCGACGCGCCTTGTGCAGGTCGGCGACATCGCGGCGGCGAAGGCGGCCGGCGATTCGGTCGGCGGCATCGTCGAGGCGGAAGTCACGGGGCTTCCCGTCGGGCTCGGCGGACCCATGTTCGAGGGGATCGACGGCGCACTCGCCCAGGCGATGTTCGGGATTCCGGGCGTGAAGGGCGTCGAGTTCGGGCGCGGATTCGCCGCGGCGGGGCTCAAGGGCTCCGAAAACAACGATCCGTTCGCGATCGTGGACGGGAAAGTCGTCACGACGACAAATAACGCCGGCGGCGTGCTGGGCGGCATGACGAGCGGAATGCCGCTCGTTTTCCGCGTGGCGCTGAAGCCGACGCCGTCCATCTACATGCCGCAGCAAAGCGTGGACCTGAAGACGATGCAGCCGACGGTGCTGCAGATTCGCGGACGGCACGATCCGTGCATCGCCCGGCGCGCGATGCCGGTCGTGGAAGGGCTCGCGGCGTTTGTGGTATTGGACGCGCTTCTGACGGAGGAGACCAGCGTCGTGTTCCGCAAGTTGACGGCGGCGGACCTGGTGAACGTCGTCATCGATTCGGGCGTCGCCGAGGCGTATCCGGACCTCGCGGCGCAGGCGATTTATGTCATCCCCACAGGCGAGGAACACAAGACGATCGAGACGGTCGAAAACATCTGGAACGCTTTCGCCCGGAAAGGGCTGGGACGCAAGGACCACGTGACGGCGATCGGCGGGGGCGTGACGGGGGATTTGACCGGATTCGCCGCGGCGACGTGGATGCGCGGCATCGACTGGGTGAACGTGCCGACGACGCTTCTCGCGATGGTGGATGCGAGCTACGGCGGCAAGACGGCGTGCGATCTCGCATGCGGAAAGAACATGGTCGGCGCGTTCCATCCGCCGCGGCAGGTGATCATCGACACGGATTTCCTGAAGACTTTGCCGCCGCGGCGTTTGGCGGACGGACGGGCGGAGATGATCAAGCACGAGATCATCGGCGGACTCCCCCACACGGCGGACGTCTCGGGCGCGCCGACGGCGGAGGAAATCAAGGCCAATCTCGCGGTCAAGATCCGCACGGTCCGCGCCGATCCGCTCGAAAAGACGGGCGAGCGCATGAAACTCAACTGCGGGCATACGGTGGCGCATGCCATCGAGAAGGCGACGAACTACGCCGTTTCGCATGGCGAAGCCGTGGCGATCGGTTGCGTGGAAGAAGCGCGTCTGGCCGTCCGCCTGGGGCTCGCGCCGGCGGCCTGGCCGGAGGAAATCGCCGCGCGTTTTGCCGCGGCCCGTTTGCCCACGACGCTGCCCGAGGGACTGACGTTCGAGAGCCTCAAGCCGCTCATGAAGGGCGACAAGAAGCGTGAAGGCAACGCGGTCGTCTTTGCGCTCCCGTGCGGCTGGGGCGACGTGCGGCTTGTGAAATGCTGAAGAGCGGACTTCTGCGCGCGGCGGTCAAGTTGACGTTGCCGCTCTTCGCCGCATATTGGCTTGTGGGATTCGGCTACGGGGTCTTCGCGACGCATCTGCAGCTCGCGTGGTGGTTCCCGGTCGTCACGGCGGCTCTGGTGTATTCAGGTTCGGTCGAATTCATCCTGGCGAGCCTGATGCTGGGCGCGTTTCGTCCGCTCGCGGTTTTTGTTATGGCGTTTTTGGTCGGAGCGCGGCACTTGTTCTACGGCATTTCCATGCTGGACCGGTTCAAGGGCGCGGGCTGGCGCAAGTTCTTCATGATCTACATGCTGACGGACGAAACCTTCGCCGTGACATTCGCGAATCCCGTACCGGCGGGGCTGGACCCGCATCGCTTCCAGCTTGCGGTGAGCGTCCTGGTGTGGCTCTACTGGCTGACCGGAACGGCGATGGGGACTCTTCTCGCCCACACATGCCCTGCCGTCGATCTGCCGGGCATGGAGTTCATCATGACGGCCATGTTCGCGGCGATCTTCGCCGAAAACTGGCGCGTCGAGAAGAGCCATGCCGGATCGCGAATCGGGCTCGCCGTTTCGTTTGTCGCCTTGCTTTTGTTCGGCGCGGAAGATTTCATGCTCCCCGCCATGGGCGGCATCCTCATCGTTTTGACGCTTTTACGAAGGAAACTGACATGACCGGATTGGAAGAGGCTTGCATGATTTCGTTGGCGGTCGCGGGCGTCATGCTGACGCGCTTTTTGCCGTTTCTCGTGTTCAGGCCCGATCGTCCCACGCCGGCGTTTGTTGTTTACTTGGGCAAATGGCTCGGTCCGGCCGTTTTCGGTCTTCTCGTCGTCTATTGCCTGCGGAACGCAATCTTGGCGGGCGAGCACCGTCTCGCGGCGCTCGTTTGCACGTTCGTGACGATGTGGGTGCAAATCAAAAGCCGCCAGATGATGCTCTCAATGGCGGTCGGGACCGGACTTTACATGCTCTTCCGGGCGATTCCCGCGTTGGCGGCGCTGTAGGGCCTCCACCAGTTTGAAGCCGCGCTTGTCGGGCCAGCTCGTGACATTGCGCAGTATGATCACGATGTTCCGCGTTTCCGGGTCGAAGCAGACGAACGACGCCCCGCCGTAAATCATGCCTGCGCGGTAGAGGACGTGCGCACCGGTTGCGAGTTCCTTTACGCGCAGAAGCCCGATCAGCGCGTCGTCGGGCAAATTTTCCACGGGGACGCCGGCGCATTCGGCGTCCACAATCCGCCAGTAGTCCGCAAACACGCGCGCACAGTCTGCAATGCTGGAGAAGAGCCCTCCGGCCGCCCGGAGGGGTGGCCCCAAACGGATGTCCGGAACGGGACGACCCCTGCGAACAAGCCAGGGGAGGTGCCCGGCTTTGGCGGGGGTGGTCCGGAGGGGCAATCCCGCGCGTTCAGGTTCGAAGGTCGTATTCTCCAGCCCCAAGGGGTGCCGGAGATACTCCTCCAGGAATCGCTCCAGGTTCAACCCCGTCTGCTCTTCCAGGCAAAGCCCGAGAAGACCGTAACCAACGTTGGAATAGATGACCGGGCGGGGCGTTTTTGCCCGCGCTTTTCGAACAAAACGCCGCCAACAGGGTCGATGGCAACAGCGCAGGAAATCTGCGGCGTTGTCGAATTGCGCGTAGATATGGCGGCCGAAAAAGCCGCCGGCGAAGACATGGCCGACATCCAACGGATTGTACGTATCGATGAAATCGCGCGGCATGCCCGAACGATTGTCCATCAACTCGCGCAAAGTGAAGGACGCATATTCCGGCGGAAGCCCTAGCCGGGGGAATGTCCCCACGGTCGCGTCCAGATCCACCGCCCCGGTTGCCGCGGCATTCTGAAGGGCGCTGACGAGAAAAAGCTTGGAAAGGGACGCGATGCGGAACAGGCTGTTCGTCATGCAGGCTCCCGCCGTGGCAAAAGACGTGCTTTGGGGCGTGACGAGGGCGACCGCGCAGGCGTCGTCGCCGGCGTCTTCCACATAGAAGTCCGCGGTCGCCTGCAGGCAATCCTTTTGCGAGACCGCGGATTCCAGCCGGGCGTCAATCGTACGACACCCCGCTCCAAACAGTAGAAAAACGAAGAAAAGTCGCGCAAGCAGGGAAAGTTTCATGTGATTAAAAAAGCCTGCAGGATTCGATCTCCTGCAGGCTTTTTCAGTTGATCGACGGAACCCCGTCTTACATCATGCCGCCCATGTCGGGTGCGCCACCATGACCGCCGCAACCACACGCATCCTTCTTCTCGGGGATGTCGGTGACCATGCAGTCGGTCGTGAGGAGCAGACCGGCGATAGACGCGGCGTTCTGCAGAGCCGAGCGCGTCACCTTGGCCGGATCGACCACGCCCGCCTTGATCATGTCGCAGTACTCGCCCGTGCGGACATTGTAGCCGTTCGTGCCCGTCGCCTTCTTGACGTTGGCGATGACGAGCGCGGCTTCCTGGCCGGCGTTGTTGACGAGCTTGCGCAACGGGGCCTCGATCGCGCGGCTGATGATCGTCGCGCCGACCTTTTCGTCGCCCTCGAGTTCCAACGCCTCAATCGCCTTCTGGGCGCGCAGGTAGGCAACGCCGCCGCCGGGGACGATACCCTCTTCGACAGCCGCACGCGTAGCATGCAATGCGTCGTCCACGCGGTCCTTCTTCTCCTTCATGGCCGCTTCCGTCGCCGCGCCGACCTTGATCAGCGCCACGCCGCCGGCGAGTTTCGCCAAGCGCTCCTGCAGTTTCTCGCGGTCGTAGTCGGAGGTTGTGTCCTCGATCTGCTTCTTGATGAGCGCCACGCGCGCCTCGATGTCCGCCTTCTTGCCGAGGCCCTCGACGATGGTCGTGTTGTCCTTGTCGACAACGACCTTCTTCGCACGGCCGAGGTCCGTAAGCTGGACGTTCTCGAGCTTGATGCCGAGATCCTCGCTGATGAGCTTGCCGCCCGTGAGGACCGCGATGTCCTCGAGAATCGCTTTGCGGCGATCGCCAAAGCCCGGTGCCTTGACCGCGCAGACCTGGAAGGTGCCGCGGAGCTTGTTCACGACCAGCGTCGCGAGCGCTTCGCCCTCGACGTCTTCCGCGATGATCATGAGCGGACGGCCCGTCTTGGCCACATTCTGGAGGAGCGGGAGCAAGTCCTGCAGGTTGGAGATCTTCTTCTCGAAGAGGAGGATGAAGGGGTTCTCAAGCTCGCACTCCATGTCCTCGGGCGAGGTCACGAAGTAAGGCGAGAGATAGCCCTTGTCGAACTGCATGCCCTCGACGACGTCCAAAGTGGACTCGAGCGTCTTGGCCTCTTCGACCGTGATGGTGCCTTCCTTGCCGACCTTCTCCATCGCGTCGGAAATCATCTTGCCGATCTCGGTGTCGCCGTTCGCGGAAATCGTCGCGACCTGCGCAATCTCGTCCGCGCTCTTGACCTTCTTGGAGAGCTTGGCGATGGACTCCGTGACCGCGGCGGTCGCCTTGTCGATGCCGTTCTTGAGCGCCATCGCGTTCGCGCCGGCCGTCAGGTTCTTGAGGCCTTCGCGGTAGATCGCCTCCGCGAGAAGGGTGGCCGTCGTCGTGCCGTCGCCGGCGACGTCGTTCGTCTTGGAAGCGACTTCCTTGACCATCTGCGCGCCCATGTTCTCGAACGGGTCGGGCAGCTCGATTTCCTTGGCCACCGTCACGCCGTCCTTGGTGATCTGCGGCGAGCCGAACTTCTTGTCGAGGATGACGTTCCGCCCGGACGGACCGAGCGTGGATGTCACCGCGGCGGAGAGTTTCTCGATGCCCGCGAGGATTTTCTGACGCGCGTCGGCGTCGAACTTGATCTGCTTAGCCATAGTATTCCAATATCCTTTCTTGACTTACTTCTCGATGACGCCGAGCAAGTCCTCGTCGCGGACGAGCTGGTATTTCTTGTCGTCGATCTTGACTTCCGTCCCGCCGTACTTCGGCAGGAGGACCGTATCGCCGGGCTTCACGTCGAACGCGACTTCCTTGCCGTCTTTGTCCGTCTTCTTGCCGACGGCGACAACCTTGCCCTGCATCGGTTTTTCCTTGGCCGTGTCGGGAATGATGATCCCGCCGACCGTCTGTTCCTTCTCTTCGATGGGCTCGACGAGCACGCGATCGCCCAAAGGTCTGATTTTCATCTCTATTTACTCCTTACCTTGTATAAGTGAATTTCAAATTTTCCCGCGTCGCGGACCGCCTCACTTCATCGTGAAGTCGGCGTCCACGACATCGTCTCCGCCATCCTTCTTTCCTTCGCCGGAAGCGGACGAATCGCCTTGCGGAGGCGGCGTGCCCGCACCTGCGGACGAACCGCCCTGTGCCGCACCCGCGTCCTTCGCCGCGGCGTACATCTCCTGCGCGACCGGCTCCATCGCCTTGGTGAGCGCATCCTGTTTCGCCTTGATGTCGGCGATCGGCGCGTTCTTGGCGAGGGCGTCCTTGAGGTCCTTGAGAGCGGCCTCGACCGGCGCCTTCTTCTCCGCGGCGATCTTGTCGCCCGCGTCCTTCAGGACTTTCTCGGTCTGGAAGGCGAGCGCGTCGGCTTTGTTGCGGTCCTCCACCTCGGCATGGCGCTTTTCGTCTTCCGCGGCGTGGACTTCCGCATCGCGGCGCATCTTCTCGATCTCGTCCTTCGTGAGACCGCCCGCCGCCGTGATGGTGATCTTCTGCTCCTTCTGGGTGCCCAGATCCTTCGCGGAGACGTTCAAGATGCCGTTCGCGTCGATATCGAAGGTGACTTCGATCTGCGGGACGCCGCGCGGAGCCGGCGGAATGCCGTCCAGGTTGAAGTTGCCGAGCGACTTGTTGTCGCGCGCCATCTTGCGGTCGCCCTGGAAGATCGCGATCGTCACGGCCGGTTGGTTGTCCGCCGCCGTCGAGAACACCTGCGACTTCTTGCACGGAATCGTGGTGTTGCGCTCGATGATCGGGGTCAGCACGCCGCCCAGCGTTTCGATGCCGAGCGTCAGCGGGGTCACGTCGAGAAGGAGCACGTCCTTCACTTCACCCTTCAAAATGCCGCCCTGAATCGCCGCGCCCATGGCCACGACTTCGTCCGGGTTGACGCCCTTGTGCGGCTCTTTGCCAAAGATTTCCTTCGCCTTCTCCTGCAGGAGCGGCATGCGCGTCTGGCCGCCCACGAGCACGACTTCGTCGACCGTGGTGAGACCCGCGTCCTTCAGGCACTTGCGGCACGGCTCTTCCGTGCGGTTCACGAGGTCGGAAGCGAGCGCTTCGAGTTTGGCGCGCGTCAGCGTCATCTGCAGGTGTTTCGGACCCGTCGCGTCCGCCGTGATGAACGGCAGGTTGATGTCGTACGTCGTCGCCGTGGAGAGGGCGCATTTCGCCTTTTCGGCTTCCTCTTTCAGACGCTGCAACGCCATGACGTCGTTGCCCAG
>DJRS01000140.1 GCA_002440145.1 Verrucomicrobia bacterium UBA6354 | reverse complement strand
GAACCGGGGATAAAGGGAAATACCGGGAAAAGACGGGCGGGGTTCCTCAAGCGGCCAGGGTTTGCGTCCGCCCGCTAGACGGCGGACGCGGCGGTTTGGTCGGCGATCGGGTGTCTCGCCCGGGCCTCAACCTGCGATTTTCAACATAAACTTCCAGCAGGGCGGGCGGGATTTTGGTATAATAGAGACATGACGAAAGCATGGAGCATTTTACCCGAGGAATGGAAACCCATTCTGGCCGCGCGCGGTTTGAGACCGTTCCGGGCGGATCAGATTTTGCAGGCGCTCTACCGGGATTACATCTCGGACTGGAACGGCGCGACAACCTTGCCGAAGGACCTTCGCGAGACGCTCGCGCGGGAGTTTCCGTTCACGCCCGTGGAATGCGCGGACGTCACCGTCTCGTCGGACGGGACACGCAAGCTGCTGCTCAAGTATGCGGACGGAAACTGCGTCGAAACGGTGCTGATTCCGGCGACGGGCCGCTTTACGCAATGCATTTCGACGCAGGTGGGCTGCGGCATGGGGTGCGCCTTCTGCGCTTCGGGCTCGCGCGGCGTCGTCCGCTCGCTCACGGCGGACGAAATCGTCGCGGAATATCTCGCGGGACGCAAATTCGGCGAAATCACAAACATCGTCGTCATGGGCATGGGCGAGCCCTTCGCCAACTACGACGAGACGATGCGCGCCCTGAAACTCATCAACGCCGGGAAAGGCCCCAATCTCGGCGCGCGGCACATCACCCTTTCCACCTGCGGCGTCGTGCCGGGCTTCGCCCGCCTCGCGGCGGAAGGCATCCAATTCGAGCTCTCCGTCTCGCTCCACGCGCCAAACGACGAACTGCGTTCCCGTCTCATGCCGGTGAACAGGCGCTGGCCGATCGACGAACTTCTCGCCGCCTGCGCGGACTATACGCGGCGGACCAAGCGCGTCATCACCTTCGAATACACCGTGATCGCCGGCGTCAACGATTCGCGCGCCTGCGCCGAAGAACTGGCGCGTCAGGTCCGCCGCGTGCCGATGGCGAAGGTCAACTTGATCCCGCTCTCGCCCGTCGCGCACCGTCCGGACTTCCGCACGCCTTCCGAGGCGACGCTCCTCATGTTCCTGGACGTGCTCATGAAGGCGGGCGTGCAGACGATGCTGCGGCGTTCGCGCGGGAAGGACGCGAACGCCGCCTGCGGCCAGCTTCGCCTGCGCGACCTGGACGCGCGGCAGGAGCCCGCCCCCGGCGCACGGCCGGCTAGGCCAGCGACTTCGACTTGAGTTTCTTCTCCGCGCGCGCCCCGAGCTTGATGATCCGGTTCACGGGGCCTTTGACGCTCTGCCCCGTTCCCTCGGTGTTCGCGAGCTGCAGGGCGCGGGAAAGGCTTTCGCGGCTCGCGCCCAATTGCCTGTCGGCCTGCTCGAGCGCGGCGAAAAGCGCGTCCACGCGACTGACGAGAAGCGACGCCTCGTGGATGATCTCCTTCGTGTTGCGCTCGATCTGGAACTGGGACCAGGCACGGCTCACAAGCAGGAGGAAACCGAGAAGCGTATGGGGGGTCACCAGCACGACGCGCTCCTGGAAGGCGAAGTTCACGAGCGAAGGATCCTCTTGCAGAGCCGCCTCCAGCGCGGCTTCGCACGGCACGAACATCGCCGTCAAGGGCACGTATTTGTAGTCCGGGAACGCCGCCGGCGCCGCAAGGGACGGATAATCCTTCTTCGCCAGTTCCTGGATGTGCGCGCGCACGCTCTGAACGTGCTTCTTGAGTTCCGCCTCGCGTTGGGCGCCCTCCTCCAGCTCGCACGCCGCGGCATAGTTCGTCCAGCTCATTTTCGAGTCCACGACCAGAATCCGTTCGCCGACATGGTCGATGACGAGCGCATCGGGAATCTTGCCCTGGACCCCCGTCTGCAAAAGGTAATGCCGGCCTTCCTGGAGCCCGAACGAGTCCAGAAGCGCCTTGAGGATGTTCTCGCCCCATGTGCCCTGCCGCTTGTTTGCGCCGCGCATCGTCTCGCGGAAAGTCCGCGCATCCTGCCCGAACTGGTCCGCGGCCTTTTGCATGGAGGAAAAGAAATCGTCCAGCTTCGTCGCGATCTTGGTCTTGTTGGCCAGCGTCTCCTTCTGCAAGGCGTCGATTTGCGCGCTCAGGGGTTCCAGCAGCTTGCGGTTCTTCGCGGCAAGCTCCTCCTCGCGAGACTTGAGCGCGGCGTTCGCCGTCTGCGAGACTTCCGCCAGAAGTCCCTGCAGGGACGCTTGGAGCGTGCGTGCTTTCTCGTCCTGCAGGCGCGCCGTCTGGGCGCGTTCCTGGGCGCGCGCGGCGCGTTCGTAGTCCAGCTCCAATTCGGCCTTCGCGAGGGCGCGGCGAAGTTTGTCCGACCGGACCATTCCCACGCAGACGGCGATCAGCGCACCCAGGACGAAGCCGACCAGTCCGCAGAGGACGCCTAGACCGAGCCCCCCCATCAGACGGACGTCCTCTCCAGAAGCCCCGTCGTCCACTCGCCGTAGACCTTGCGCGACACCTCGGCGAAGCCCAGGGCGGCAAACGCGGCGAGCACGTCCGGATACAGCTCGTCCAGGATGCCCGAGACGACCAGGCGTTTGCGCGCGTAGCCGGCGATTTCCCCGGCAAACGCAATCAGAAGCGGGCCCAATATGTTCGCGACGACGAAGTCGGCCGGCTCAAAGGGCTTTTCCGGCGGCGGCGGCGCCTTTCCCTGCAAAGCCAGATCGGGATAGATTCCCTTGGCGGCTTCCACCGAGGCGTCCAGCGTCAGCCGCCCGCCGCCCAGGGCGAAGACGCGATAGTCGACCGCGACGCCGTTCAGCGCGGCGTTCTCCCGCGCGGCGGACACGGCCTCTTCGTCTATGTCGAACCCGGCGACGGGACGGTACCCCAGCTTCGCCGCGGCGATGGAAAGGATGCCCGAGCCGCAACCCATGTCCAGGAAGGACTGCGCAGGCTCCCCCGCCGCCTCGTCTATGTACTCGAGACACGCCCGGGTCGTCTCGTGCTTGCCCGTGCCGAACGCGAGCCCCGGGTCCAACGTCACCGCGACACCGCCGGATGGTTCCGGCTCCCAGGGCGGTCGCACCACGAGCCGCTTGCCGATGCGCTCCGTGGTGAAATGGCGGCGATACGAAAGCTTCCAGTCTTCATCCGGCATCTCCGCATATTCGATCGCGCAATCGCCCGCCCCGACAAGCCGAAGCGCGGCGGAAAGCGCCGCGCGCGCGGCGTCCGTCTGCGCCTTGTCGGGATAGTAGATTTGGATTTGCGGGCGCTTCTCCTCGATGTCGCGGTAGGATGACAAAACGAAATCCCCTCCATCGAAAACTTCGAAGAGGGGATTTTCAAACCGTTCGTCTACGGAGCAGAACAGTTTGTTCATCGGCTTTACTTCGCCGCGGCTTTCGCGACAAGCTTCTTGACGACCGTCGGACGCTGCACGAGCACGCGCACGTCCTCGTCGCCCATAAGCTTGACTTCTTCTTCCTTCATGCCGAACTTGACGAGACGACGGCGCTGCGCCGCGCACTTGCGCGCCTTGGCGGCGGGCGTCTTGCACGGACGGACGTGAGATTCCTTGCGGAGTGTACGACCTGTACCCATTTTTTGACCTCTTCTTCTTTCTTACAAAGTTGAAATGTCCTCATATTATACCGAATCCGCCGCGGAAATGCAACATCAAAAGTTCCGTTATTTCCTGTCCGCGGTTTGCCCCCCGTCGCGGCAGGGGCCTTATCCCCCGTCTGCATGCTCCGGCTCCACATTCCGGCACGGATGCCCCGTCTCTCCCGTTCTCCCGATCTTGCCGGCCGAAGGGCGGATGCTTGTCGAGGCCGGCCAGGGCAAGACCGAACAGACCTTCCAGCGAGGCGCCTTCGCACCGGATGCGGCAACGCAGACCGGACCGGACAATTTCACCAGGCGCCTTCGCCCCTCTTTTCGCGTTTACGCGCCAATGCCGCGGGAACGGGCAAACAAAGCCGCCCCCTAGAAACCCAGACGGAAGACCAGCATCGTCCCTTTCCCAGGCGCGGACTCGACCGTCATGCCGCCCCCGAGTTCCGTGATGCGGCGTTCCATGGTCTCGAGCCCGTAATGCCCGCGGGACGTCGCCGCGGCGAGATCGAATCCGCAACCGTCGTCCGAAACGGTCAGGAGCATGTCCTTCGGGCGGAAGGCGATCTCGACGACAACGGATTTGGCCGCGCCGTGGCGAATCGCGTTGCCGACCGCTTCCTGCAGGATGAGAAGAAGCGCCAAGGCGACACGCCGCACGACTTTCCGCTCCGTTCCCTTGCACAGGATGGTCACGACACCCTCCCAATGGGGCATGCGACGCGCGGCGAACCGGAAGAGGTCCGGCAGCGATTCGGGGCCCTCGCTTTCCTCGTTCAGCGCCCACAGCGTGGCGCGCAGCCCGTTTTGGGTGTGCTGCAGGGCGTCCTGCACCTTCTCGAGCTGGGCGCGACACTTGTCCGCTCCGCCAGGCAGATAATTGAACGCCGCCTTGAGACGGAACATCGCGCCGGCCAGATACTGCTGGAAGCCGTCGTGCAAATCCGCCGCGAGGCGCAGGCGTTCCCTCTGGACCGCGAGCGCCTCGATCCGCGCCGTTTCGCGTGCGCGAACGGATTCCGCGAGCTCCGCCGAACGCTTCGCCACCATGCGGCGCAACGACAGTATCCAGACGACCAGAAGGAGAGACAGCGCCCCCAGCGAGACGAGCAGCGCACACAGGCGGCGCAAGGTCCAGAATGGCGCACGCTCCACAAGGACGACATCTTCCGTCGACGAAGGAATCAATTCCACGTTCTCGATGCGGCGGCGTTCGCCCGTATCCATGTTCACGATGGAGGTATAGGCGAGCGCACCCGTCACCTGCACGCGCGCGCCCAGCCTGAGCCAGTCGGGGAGGTCGCCTTCCAGGGGAACGGGAAGCTCCACCTGCAGATTGCACGCGCCCTCGCCCACGAGCAGCTGTGTCGTCTTCTGGCGGCGATTGACGTCCCGCAGAAGCCCTTCCGTCACGAAGACGGCGCCATAGAGATCGATATCGCCGAAATAGCCGAGGCGGCGAAAGAGCGCCGGAATCGAGAGCGGCTTCGGGGGAGGAGGCGGCGTCTTGCCGTGGCGGACGACAAGCTCCTCCGTATCCAGCCGGCGCTTTTCGGAGAGTTCGCGCGTGCCGCGGGCGGTCAGCGCCGTGCCGCGCGCGAGGGGAACCTGTGCGGGATTCTCGATGCGCCAGGTCTTGCCGGCTTCGTCGCAAACAAAGCAGAACGGCAGGTCCGGCCGCGCGAAGGTCACGACCCCCGTGACGTTCGTCAGCGCGGCCGCGAGCAGGAGCGCCGCGAACATGGATCAGTCGGCCAGCTTTTCGTATTCCTTGCCGTCGAAGGAGATGTCCTTGCCCTCGCAGAGCCATTGCGTCAGGTCCTTGAGCTGCGAATCGCTCAAACCGCCTTTCGGCTGGCGCAACTTCTCGACGTGCCCGTCCACAAACACGACATGGGCGCATTTCTCGCCTTTGCCGGCTTTATGGTTGAAGCCGATGACATCGCCTTCCCAGTACTGCAACTCGCTGTCGTTGTACTTCGACCTGGAGGTGGAGGGTGCGTAGTTTCCGTTTACCGTGCCGTCGAAGGGCATTTCCGCGAAAAGCAGACGCCGGTCCGCGCGCGTGACGCTCTTGTACTTCCAGCCGCTGACGGACGGGCTCATCACGTAGCTCCAGAGCGGGCGGAACTTCGGCGCGACCGCCTCAACATGTTCCGGGCAGACGTAGGCCGAGCTCGTCCCCGACAGGTACTTCCACAAGACGCCGTTCGTCAGGCTGTAGATGCGATCCGTCTCGCTTTCGTGGTAGGTGCCGATTTCCGTGCCGCTGGCTTCGTTTTGCGAGGGGAATATTCCGCTCGACAGCCAGCTCACCCAGCCCGGCGTTTCGTAGTACCACTTGCCGTCTTCGGAGAGATAGGAACCCGAGCTGGAGCACACCATCCAGGTCGTCGCGGAGCTGTACAGCTGGCTCGCGCTCGCGAGGTTCTTGAGGTTCGTCAGACACTTCGCCGCGCGGGCGGACTCCGACGAGCCCGAGAACGAGGCGATCAAAACGCCGGACAGAATGCCGATAATGCCGATGACGACGAGAAGTTCGACCAACGTAAACGCTTTTTTCATGTTTTACTCCAGGTTCTTGTAGAAGAGCACGCGCGTCGCGTGCGGATAGCCCGTGCAGTCCGTGCCCGTGTTCCCGACCGCATTCGGATCGCGCCAGACAAGCGCCACGGCGCGCCCGCCCAACTGCGGCGGGGTCGCCCCCGCCGCGGCGCCGCCCATCATGAGCGGCTCCGCCCGCACGAAGACGAGGAACAGCTGCTGACGCACCGCGAAGCATTCGCGCCAGAAACCGTACAGGAAGTCGCGGTCCGCCTTGTAGAGCCGCGCGTTGCCGAGGTCGATGCCGCCCAGCATGTTCGGCTCCGCATCGTTCATCAGGTCCGCCAAGATCTCGTCCCAAGGCTTGGAGGCGTAGTTGTTGCGCACCTCCTGGCGGAACATGTCGGCGAACGACTCCAGCACGTCGCGGGAAATCTGCGCGGCGGGCTCCTGCGAATTGGCCTCGGACCAGGCGTATTTCGCGTTGAAGCCGGCGACATCGCCATAATAATTCCCCGCACATTCGCTGACATTGCCGGAAACGTTCGTGGAAGCGCGCTTCCAGTCCAAAGGCGTATTCGCGAAAACGCCGCGCAGGACTTCGATATTGTCGGTGTAGGGATTCACCTTCTGCCCCTGGTAGCTCGCATGGAACAGGAGGTTCGACTCCAGGTTGACCGGGTCGTTGAACATCGGGTCGTAGTTCTTCCAAAACCGCCCCTTGTGGCACGTATTCTCCCGGCTTGCCGGCAACGACGTCCCGCCGCCCGGGACCTCCAAAACGCCACGGATTCCATTATTGGGGCCCAATTCCGTCACCCGGGGCAGGTTGGCGAGCTCATAGAGGCTTTGCAGATACCCGGCGTCGCTCGTCGCGAAGAAAATATCGTTCCCGGAATCCCCGTTCGCATTGCCGTTCGCCGTCTTCCAGGCGTCCCGGTTGCAGGCGTTCCCCGACTGGAACCAGTTCTCCGGCGCGTAGTTGTAGCGCGGATCGGCGACGAAATACGCGCTGTCCGCGACGGAGACATCCACGCCTTCCGAGCAAAACTTGTTGAGCTCCGCAAGCGAAGACAGCGGCATCTTCGCCATGCCGGCGCTCGAGCCCGCGGTATCCAGGAGCATCAACGGATACGCCGCGCCGAACTCGGCCCTGAACACGTCCGTAAACATGCCGCCGCCCGCCGACTGCGGATTCTGGAT
>DJRS01000075.1 GCA_002440145.1 Verrucomicrobia bacterium UBA6354 | reverse complement strand
CGGACAGCTTCTCTGGCGTCCACGCCGCGATCGCGTCCTTTATCGGCTGCGCGTCGATCGTGTTGCCGGTAAAAAAGACGTGGTCCGCCGCAAATCCGTGCGACACCATCCACCGCGCGCCCTCCGACGTATAGCAGAGGACATCCTGCGCCAGGAGCCGCGTCAAAAAGAGGCGGACGGCGATGCGCCAGGGTTTGGAAGTCGCGGTTTTGTGGTGGCCCCACCACAGGACACCGAGGCCGCGCAGGCGCGCCCGCGCCGCAAGCCCCATCAAGGTCAGATTGCGCGGCTCGCCGCAAATGACGACGACATCCCCCTTCTGCAACCCTGCGAGGCTCAGGCCCTTCTGCAGACGGATGCCGCCAATGTCGCGGATGGGGTGCGCATAATCCGTCCGCACGCCGCGCAAGGGACAGCTCGGCACGCCCTTGTCGAAGAACGGACCGGCCACGACCGCCAGCCGCGTGCCGTAGAGCCGCCCCAGCCCCTCGAACAGCCCCACACGATAGGCCGGCACGCACGGCTGGAAAATCGTTATCTTGAAGTCGGACATCCTGCCTCCTTATTCCGGGATGAGCGGGACGACGGACCGCCCCACGAGCGTCCGGCGCCGGTAGAACCGCACAAAAAGGGATCCGTCCAGCAACCGCCACAGCATCCACAGGTCGTACCAGGGATTCTTGATCGCATGCTCGAACGTATAGCCGTTTTTCCGGCATTCATAAGAGGCCTCTTGCGCCTTCCGGGCCAGCGTTTTCTCCGTCTGCTTGCCGAACGTCTTGGACTCGTCATGCTCGCGGAATAACCAGCAGAAATAATTGAAACGCACAGGCTTGTAGCCCGCCATCGTCAGACGCTGCCAGTATTCCGTATCCATGCCATAGTTGATCTTCTCGTCGATCGGTCCGATTTTGTCGTACAGGGACCGCCGCCAGAAGGCGCTGGAGCCAAACGCCACATACGAACAATGGTTGCGCGTCAAGAAGGGAATTGAGCGATGGGGCCCCCAGGTAAGAGATATGATTTTCTTCGTGGCGTCGTCGAAATGCATGTCGTTGGCCGTGATCCATTCCGCCTTCGGCTTGCGGGCGACGAGGTTCGCCCAGGCGAGGAGCATGCCCCTCGCGTACATCTCGTCCGCGTTCAGCCAGGTCAGCCACTCGCCGCGGGCGTGGGCGAAGCCCTTGTTGAACGCCGCGCTCTGGCCGCCGTCCGGCTCGCTGCACCACCACGAAAGATACTTCTCATAGCGGCGGATGACCGCCACGGATTCGTCCTTGGACGCCGCGTCGCAGATGATGAGTTCCACTGCGTCCTGCGGACGGCCCTTGATCGGCAACGCGGGGCGTCCCTCCACCAGCACCGGCGCCTCGCACTGCTTCACGACGGACTCCAGCGCGTCCGCCAGAAAGCGTCCGTAATTGTAGTTCGCGACGACGATCGAAAGCTGTATTTTCATTTATTCCCTTTCACATTTCATTATTTTCCCCCGGCGTCGGACCGCAAGGGACTGCGGTCCCTACCGTGAGAGGGGGAATCCGGGCGGGCGACAGGGACGGAGGCCCCTACCGTAGGGCGAGGCGCAGACCCGCAGGGGACTGTGGGGCCGCTCTTCCGGATCTGGGCAGACAATTTCTCCGCTATCTTCTTTACCGTCAGGCGTTTCAGGAAATACCGCCAATGGATGCGCGGACGGTCCAGCCACGCGATTTCGCCCCATGTCAAGTCGTGTCCGTCATACGCGATTATCTTGTTCGGGACGATGAGATAGGCCTGGCCATTCTCGAACGCCGCCACGCGCGGGGACATATCACGGCGGAAGAAGTGGATGTAGACGCATTCCACCTTCTTCACCGACCTGTCCGGCAGCGCGAACCACCCGTGCAGATGGCCGTCCCGCCAGGTGAAGACGCACGGCACCGGCGCCGGACGGGCGCCTTCCGTCAGCCCCAGCCGTTTGTAGAGCGCTTCCGCCGCATGAATGCGAAAGTGCCCGTAGCGGCAGTAGAAGTGCGCGAACGGAATGTCGTTCTGCTGCCGCGCCGACAGCGACGGCAGAATCTTCGACGGGAACTCGATTTCGTCAAAACAGCCAGACCCCTTCTCGGGGTTTTCCTGGGAAAGGATGGGGCGCGTGAGCGGGTGTGCGAGGATGCCCGTGGTCAGGCGCGCGTCGTTGCGCACGAGCGACAAGTGCCCCAGCGGGAGAATCTTGTCGTAGCCCGCTTCGCAGGCCCGCAGCACAGGCGTCAGATCGCCGTACAGAACGTCGAAATCGGTCCATCCCCAGTAGTCCGCGTCTTTCAAGTCGTCCTCGAAGATCTTGCCGAAAGCCACGCGAAACTTGCACAGCCCCCAAGGGGTCGTCAAATCCGGCGCGTACCCGAGTTTGTCCTGTACGCGTTCCTTGATCTGCGCGAACGAACAGGGAATGACCCGCAAATTCTCCGGGCAGGTGTACGCGGCGAGGTCCGCGTCCGTGTACAGCAGCCACGTAAACGCCGGATTGCGTCCGACCGTATCCAGCCAAAGCTGGAAGTAGGACGGCAACGTCCCGAAATAGACGCCAATGATCTTGATCTTCATGAAACCCCCAGTAAATTCGTCTGCCGGAGGGGAACCTCCTGCTTTCTATCGGACCACAGCATACCAAGCGCCAAGAACATGGGGGCGTCGGGGAAGATGTGACTTCCTGCAAACCCAAAAGGAATAAAACAGAAGCGAACGAGCTGAACTATGACATAACATTTGCAAGCAAGCATCAATCCGTCCGCGTCATACAAATCCGTTCGTCTCATCAAGAATCCTCGTACAAATAGAAGAATCATATAGACAAAGAACCCGATGCCGCCATAAAGCAACGCAATAAATATGCCTAGGTGGATAGTCTGCCACTCATATCCTTTAGGTCCGAACATCTCACTTGCGTCGTAAGTGGCCCCAAAGCCCGAGCCCAGTACAAGTTTCCAGGTCGGAACATTCTCCAGCATCAACGAGAGTTCGAGTCCGCGTTCGCTTTGCACAAAAGTAACCGCCGAATACGCCTGCTCCCGTCTGGCTCTGTCTTCTATGCGGCGGCGCATCTCGTAACTGTAATCGCTTTGCCAGAACCACCCCGCAATCAAACACGCGGCTACGACTATGAGCAGCGCGACGAATTTGCCCTTCTTCAACGAATAGAAAAGCGCCAGCGCAAAACAGAGTAGCAAAAGGGCAATGGCGTTGCGGAACAGGTTGCGTACGACCAAGAAATAGACAAACGGCACCAGGGCTCCCAGAGAGAAAATGCGCTCCAGTTTGCCGATGCCGGTCTTGGCGAAAACGCCGCGGAAAAAGAAAAACGGGGCTAGATAAAGGAAATAATTATAACGCACGGCCAATGTATCCGTATTGCGCATTTCATCGATACTCTGAATCTCGCCCGTCATGAAATCGACGGTCGCGAGATGGATGTCCTTGGTCAAGAACATGAAAATTATCACCAAATAGAAGACAACTAGAAAGAACCTCAACAAACTCGGCAGGACGGCGCGAATACCGCCAAAATAAATCAACAGGAGAGCGGAAAGGAAAAAAGAGGCTTGCGCAATCACCGAGCCGAATCTCTCATGATTGAACACCGTGCCCTCGCACAGACAATACAGAAGCCAAAACAAGCCTACAACAAATGTAATCTTGAACCTGGCATGGTATCTATATCTGAAACACGGTGCCTTGTTGACGGCGAGCGCAAAACACAGCAAAGACAAAAAAGAAAGCCCACGGGTGAATACGTAAACTAGTTTGAACAACAAACTTTGGCCGACAATCGGAACAACCGCGATAAACAAATGGCAAAGCAAGAAGACAACCAGATACTTGTACGCCCGTTGATCGCGGGAATCAAGAAATTCCAAATTAAACAATTTTTTGAACATAGCCGTCTCTATTCTATCCTCGAATCTCGTTCATCCCTAGAAACCATACGATGCCCTCTTGCCCCCCGACAGACACCCTTTGTCGTGTCCGTTCCATCAGGCCACGCGGACCTTTCCCCCGTCCTGATACACGGCGATGACGTCTTTCACGAGCCGGACCGGGTCCATCAGCTGCGCGGTCCGCTGGGCGATTTCATGCCGCCAGGCCGTCCCGTCCGTTGTCTGGTAGTGTCCGTAGACCCACGCGAGCCCCTGCGCGTAGCTCGCGACATCCCCGTCCGGCGCGATCCAGCCCGTGACCCGGTGCGCAATGCCTTCGGCGCAGGCGGTCCGGTCGAACGCGACGACGGGACAGCCGCAGAGCAGCGCCTCGATTTTGGTCATGCCTTGCGTCTCTTCCCGCGAAGGGAAGGCAAAAACGTCCGCCTGCCGGTAGATCGCCGCCATCTGCCGCGGATCGCGCACTGTGCCGAAGAACCGCACGGGGAAGCCGTCCACTTGCGTTTCGGCGGAATCCTCCCCGAAGATCTGCAGTTCAATCCGCGCCTTCAGGTCGTCCGGCAGCCGCCCCAGGGCCTGGCGCAACTCGGCGAAGCCCTTGAAGGCGTTCGCCCGGCCGCCTTGGGCGCCGTAGAGGACCTTGAACGTCGGCGCGGCGGCCGGCGCGCCCGCCCAATTGAATAGTTGCGTGTCGATGATGTTGGGGACGACGAAAACGGGGCGTCCGCGCCCGATCACGGACCGGCGGCAGCACGCGGCCACCCATTCCGAGGGCGCGATAAAGGCCGGCGCGAGCCGTTCGACCAGACGCCGCTTGCGCGCGAAAAGCCAGCGCTCCAACCGCCCGGCGTTCGCCCGCGTGAAGCCCGCCACATAGCGGGCATCCTGGCAGGGATAGGGTTCGATGGCGTTAATCATGAAAAGATCGTGCAGATTGACGACGAACCGGCACGTGGGGAATCGTCGCTTCAGCGCCCCGAGCTGCTCGTAGCTGGCGAAATCCATATTTATCCAATGGATGTGGACGACATCGGGCTTGAGCGTCCCCAACAGCCTCGCCAATCCCGGCAAAGGCAAAGCATTCAAGGAAACGGACTTGCGCACGGGCGTAAATCGCCAAATATCGCGCAAAACCTTGGCCAGGAGACGGTAAGCCAAATGGAGGAGGCCGCCGCGCGGCAGAATGTGCACATTCGGACCGGGTTCGCCTGGCCGGATGCAGACGAAATGGGAATCCACGCCCGTCTTGAGAAGTGCGAGATGAAGCCGGGTCGCGGCAATCGCCGCCCCACCCGTGCCGTTCAGCCCGTAAATGCGCGCTAGATGAACGACCGTCATCTCAGCCCTCCCAATATTTTCATCAGCCACTCGCGCGAGTGCGCAATCCAGTCCGCAAGCGCCCCCTTCCGCGACTGAAAATCCGTTATGCGCGTAGCCATGAACTTCTTCGCTTCCGGAATCTCCACTTTTATCTCGCGGTTGAAGAGGGTCGCGAACATCAAGGCGTGGAAAGAGTCGCTCAGGATAAAGTCCGCTGTCGAGAGATCCTGCAACCATTCGCGGGCGTCGGCGCCGATATGCAGTTCCAAGCCGGGCGAACAGGCGAGACGCACGCGCGCGGCGAGATGCTTGGCCCACCGCAGAGGATTCGACACCACGCGGAAAGCCAGCACGTCGACTAAAGATTTACGCATGTCATCGCCTTTTTGCACACCCATCATCTTCCGTGCAAACAAAGTTAGGCAACGGCCCTCCGATTGCGAACGCCTTCATATCATTTTCCCCAGCCAAGCCCGAGACTCGTTCAAACGCGCCCGAAAGGCTTGTTCGTTCAACCGCGACAAATCATACTCGCGAATTCCACGACCATGGATTGCCGGAGCCTGTCCGGCGAACTCGTCCAAAACAGTAAAACGTGCATCCGAGCCACCTCTGCCCGATTCTTCAGGCAGGACCAATCTCTTATTGAATATCAGCGAGAAAACAGTAGCGTGAAACGACGTTGTAAATACGCATTCCGCATGATGTATCGCCCACACAAACTCTCGGGGGCCTAGATGATAGGTATGAGCATCCGGATAACGCGTCTGCGCGGGTATCAATGGACGGACAATTCGAATCTTGTTTCTTTGCGCATAGTCCAGCAAGGCAGCCTTCAACACAGGATTGCTGTTGAGATTGTAATCGAAAACAAAGGGACCTTCCAGCTCGATCGGTACCTCCAAATTCGCCCAATATTCCGCATCATGAAGAAAAACAGGATCCAATACACAGGCGACCTCGCGCTGCGCTATCCGTGACAAATATTGTGCACCTTGTTTTTCGCGCATCGTAATAATCCGGAAGGATTCCCACGCCTTTTTGAATTCAGGCACTAGATCCTCTGGAGCAATACCGCTCCGGCCCAGGCTCGACGCGTAAGCGAATTTCCCAGCTGCCTCAGGCACGAAACCAAGCAGAAAAGCACGATCGAAATTTTGCGGGCACTCGGCTGAAATCGCCGGATTCCACACTTGGTCGCTGCCGACAATGACAGACTTGAAGACGTCCACGGCCTTTGACAAATCTTCCGCATGCCAAACAGTCGCGGTTTTAGGCATCAAACCGCGAAATGCCTCGAACTTGGCGCGCACCGTCCTTTCACAGAAAGCGTAGAACGCCAAATGGGCGAGGGCTCCTATTGGACTGCGTCGCCTACGCCACGCCGTATGATAATTCCATTCAAAGAAAGGATTTCTCCAATCCAGGACATAGCCCTCGGCGCCCATCTCGCAAACGGCTTTCACGAGCGAGTAGGCCTGCAAGACGGCGCCGAAGTTGTTGGCGCGATGTGTGGTGAGAATCGCAACTTTGTCTTTATTCATGGACAAACACCTCCTCCAACGATTTGCGGGGGGAATCGGCGACATCGAATTCCTCCGGAGCCTCGCCGCACGAGAGCAAGGCGATCAGGGTTTCTTCCTTCCCCAGGGCGGGACCTATGATTTCCCTCGCCGCCGCATCCTTCGCGAGCGGTTGCGCCCAGGTCAAGATGCAATGTGCGATTTTGTGATAATGCAGCGCATAGCAAAGGTTCATCAGGAACATGCCGCCGTTCACGAAGATGTCGTTGCGTTCCTCCGGGGAAGCGATGCCTTCCAGCGAGGACGTTACGACGAGAACCTTGTCCGCCAAATGTCCAAACCCGCGGTTGCCGCCTTGGAGTTCCAACAGTTTTTTCTTACGTTCACCCGACAGGCAGTGAACCTTGCAGTACTGCCGATTGCACGCGCTGGGCGTGGTCAGCGCCAACGAAACCGCCGCCTCCAGGCGCGGCATCGGGATTTCATTTTGCGTGTAGTTCCGCACGCTGTGGCGCGATTTCGCGAAGTCGGGGAACGGACCCTCGTTCGCGGCGTAGAATCCGTCAAAGGTCACGTGATGCTGGTGCGCAGCGCCAATATCCGCATAGGCATCCAGGAAGTGCGACAGGTCTTGCCAATAGGTGGGGTCGGAACTGAAATCAAAACCCTGCGACCTGTGCAGTTCGCGATACTCTTTCAACACTCCGACGGCGTGTCTGACTTGGGCATCCTCCACTCCGAAACGCGCCGAAAACTCCCGGATCAACTTTATCAAGTTCGCGACAATGCCCTTGCCGAACGCGAGATGGCGGTTGGGCATGGTGAGCCCTTTTTCGATCACGTGGTAGTGCATGATTATCTTGGCCTGAAGCGTCCCGCGCGTAATGCGACCGCCCACGCCGGAACAAGCCAGAAACCGTGCGCAATCGTGCCTGTAGAAAACCATGGCCCTTCTTTTGTCTATCTGCAAAATCCGCCGCAAAAGTTTCTTTACCGAAGCAATCATTTCATAGGTCCTTCATGAGCAGGTTTACCAAACGCTTTAATTTATAGCAAATGAAATTCTTTTCCTGTCCATCGAGCACACATCCCCAGGCGAGCGCACCGAGTGCCGTTTCGCAGGCGAGGGTCGTCGCGCCGAGGCGGAGCCAGCCCGCGGGGAGCGCCAGGCGCGGCAGGGCGCCCAGGGCGAGCGTGCAGCCCATGACGGCCGCGAGCGGCAGAAAGATCTTCTTCAGCCAATGCCAGGCGGACAGTCCGGCGATCGTGCGGGCGAACCAGACGCGTCCCCATGCGCAGAGCATCATGGTGAGGATCATCGCCCAGCCGGTCGCGTAGATTCCCCAGTGAAGGCGCACGAAGAGCCAGGCCAGGGGCAAGGTCAGGATGAGCGAACCGCCGAGGAAGGCCTGGTACGCGGCGATTTTGCCGGTCGCCGCGACGGCAAGCATGTGGCCGACGGCCGTCCGGTCGACAAGATGGGCAGCGAGAATGCACCAGCACAA
>DJRS01000072.1:12293-14266 GCA_002440145.1 Verrucomicrobia bacterium UBA6354 | reverse complement strand
TAAGAAGGGCATATTGACGTTCGTACACCATGTTTATTTCATCCCGCAAGGCGGGGTCCGGACATTGCCTGTAAAGGACGAAGAGGCTTCTGAAGTACGCGTTTATCTGCATTTGAAGGGCACAAATAGCGAGGTTGATATTCCTTATCGCCTTTATTGTTTTTAGGGTTTTGAGGTTCTCCTTCGAGTCTTTTTCAGACGATTTCATGAGCAGCCTATCGGTCTTGTCCAGTATCTCGTACCCGTCGAACACCCGAGCGACCTCTTTTCCGGTTTTGTCTTTCATGACAAACGAGAAATCGTAATTCAATTCCGCGAGACTCGGACCTTTGGGTTTTTCTTCGGGCGACGTGGACGGATCTTTCCCCTCGTCCGGCGCGGGCACGGCAATTTCATCTTTCATAACGGCATCTTTCATGTGGAAGGCTTCATTATACCAAAAAGCGCGAGAATACACCATAGCGTTGCCAAGGAGAACGTGGAGAGGGGGTAATTTGACCGTGCAGAAAATGCATATGATGTAGACTGGACGCGCGTCCTACGCGTCCCGGTTGTCCTCTGCCGCGCGCACGGGGCGAGCCCTGCAGGAACAGGAACAACCGGGACGAGTAGGACAAAGTGGGACAAGCAGGACGCGGCAACCGCGGCGGTCCACGCCCCCCCCAAGCCCCCTCTCTGTGCCTTTATTCGGTGTCAGAATCCTCCCCTTCTGCAATTCCGCACCTCTACACGGCTTTCCGGCGAGACGGGCAACCCGGGTCGCGCGACCCGGTAGCGCCCTTGCGTCGCACAGGCGCCGGGATTCCGGCGGTCGGAGCCTGCGATTATCAAGAGATATCTACAATTAATCGACATTTGTAGATAAAACCCGTCTACTTATCAACAATGTTATCAACAGTGTCGGTATGTTGATAAGTCTGTTGATAGTGTTGATAACTTCCCCCTTGCAAAAACGCCCGAAAAAGTCCATAATATATGGCGTGATCAATTTGAGTCCAGAGATTTGCCGCAAGATAAAGGTCGCCCGGCGCGAAGCGGGGCTGTCGCAGAGTCTTGTCGCGAAAGAAGTCGGCTGTCTGCAGTCGGCTCTGTCGATGTTCGAACAGGGCGACGGCACGAAGCTGAACGACGATGTCATCCGCAGGCTGTGCGAAAAGTTCCATATAGAGCTGCCGAAGGAAGAGACTGTCGCGGTGCAGCAGCCGGTTTCGGCCGCCGTGCCGTACGTGCCTTTCGCGGCGCGGCGCGCGTTTTGCCCGAATCCGGCCTGCCCGTCCAACATCCCGTACCAGGTCGAGGAACGCACGCTGTTGCGTCCGGACGCGCACGCGGCGGACCCGGTCGGGGGCAAGTTCTGCGCGCTGTGCGGTGAAGTTCTGGAGCGCGCCTGCCCGAATTGCGGGGCGCCCGTGCACGAAGGCGGCATCTGTTCCTTCTGCGGCAAGCCGTACGTCGCCACGCTGGGCTGATCCGCCGCGCACTGACCTCTCAAGGAAAAGAAAACGGGCGTTCCAGACAGGAGCGCCCGTTGTTTTCGGCGGTTTTCGCGTTTCCGTCCGCCCTCAGTAGGTCCGGAGGAGTATCTCGGAAGGCAAAAGGTATTCCTCGCCTTTTTTGCGGGAAATGCCGCACCGGTCCAATTCCGCCATGACCGCGCCGTTCATGATATTGTGGTTTTCGTTGAAGAACTTCTCGAGCGCGGCGCGTTTTTTGGCGAGATTGCCGTTCGGTTCGTTGGCGACGAGCACGCCTTCCAGAACCTGCGCGCGTCTGATGCGACCCTCGGCTTCCGCCTGGTCGCGCGCCGCGGCGACGACCTCGAGCACGTGGTCGCGCGTTTCGCCCGGAAAACGGTCCGGCAAGTCGACGTCCCGGTCCAGAAGCGCCAGGGCGTTGGGGTTGCGTTCCTGCAAATCGAGCTCCTTGGCGAGCTGTCGGGCGAGTTCTTCCTCCTTCTGCAACCGGAGGGCTTT
>DJRS01000072.1:7062-12217 GCA_002440145.1 Verrucomicrobia bacterium UBA6354 | reverse complement strand
GCGAGCGCGGTCTCGAGTTCGCGGGCATGGGCGGCGAGGTTCTCGTAGTCCGCCGCGAGCGCGGCTTTGTCCGCGGCGAGTTCCTGCACGACCGCCTGCTGGACTTCGAGTTCCGGCGGTTCGCCGGCGAAGGCGTCATCCTCTTCCGTCTCTTGCGCGGCTGGCTGGACGGGTAAGGACGGTTCTTTTCGCATGAATTCTTCTAGATTAAATTGATTTTCGCTCATTTTGTGCTCTCATCTTCGCTTTTCGCGGCGATTTTTCCTTTGCAGCCTTCGTAAATGAAGAGGCGGCAGTCTATGGGACCGTTGAAAAAGGGTATGCGTTTTGTGTATTCGAGCTCGACGCACTTGGCGAGTTCAGGACTGCCCGTGATGACGCTTCCCTGCCAGCCGGCGCACTTTTCGCGCATGAACACGCCCATGCGGGCGTAGACAGGCGCCAGTTCCTCATAGGTTCCGAGACGGATGCCGTATTCGGGATTGAAGAAGATCGTCCCCTTCTCTTCCGGGATGGGCGTCAGGGCGAAATCGCAGGGCTGGAAGTCTATCGCGTCGAACACGCCCGCGGCATGCGCGTTTATCTGTGCGTTGCCGACCGCTTCCGGCGAAATGTCGGTCGCGACGATCGTCGGGAGGCCTTCGCGGCGTTCCGCGTCCTTGGCGTCGAGGAGCATCTCCTTCCAGATCTGCTCGGGTGTGGCGCCGGCTTTCTGCCGTGGAGCGACGCGCGGCGCTTTTTCGCCGGGAAGGATGCGCGTATAGCCCTTTATGGACTGGAAGGCGAAATGCGACTTGAGCGCGCCGGGGGCCTTGTTCATGGCGAGCATGGCCGCTTCGATGGCGGGCGTGCCGCTCCCGCACATGGGCGAGACGAAGGGGCGGTCGCCCTTCCACCCCAGCGCCATGAGACAGGCCGCCGCGAGCGTTTCCTGCATGGGCGCGGAACCGGGGATCTTGCGGTAGCCGCGCTTGGACAGGGGTTCGCCCGACGTGTCGAGGTAGATGATGACCTCGTTGCGCTCCCAATAGACGAAAACCGCCGCGCCGATGTTCTCGCCGCCCGAATCAGGGCGCCGCTGGCATTTTTCGCGCATGCGGTCGGCGATCGCGTCTTTCGTGTAGAGCGAGGGAATGCGCGTGTCGCGGATCGTGTGGTTGTGGACGATGGACGACACCGAGAAGTAGCCGTCCGCCTCCAAAAGATTCTCCCAGTCGATCGAATGGGCGAGTTCGTAAAGGTCGCGGATGTTGTGGCAGTCCGCCCGCAAGAGCGGCACGAGAACCCGGTGGGCCGTGCGGAGCTGCAGGTTCAGGCGCATGACGTCGCGCATAGCCCCGCGCACGACGACCGTGTTTTCCGTAACTTCAACGGGAACGTACCCCATCGCGCGCACCTCTTTCTCCGTCCATCGGGAAAGTTCCTTTGCGCACGATAGGATGATCGGGTAGTTCTTGTCCGTCCAGAGTTTCATGGGTTTACCTTTTTACCTTTCGAAAACGACCGTCCGCGCATCAATGCACGCGCAGGGGCATCAGCACGTAGAGGAACGGAATGGAACACTTGATCAGCGCCGGGGATTGGCCGTCCTTCAGTTCGATCGCCACCTCGTCGTCGTCGATCGCGCGCAGGGGCTCCATGACGTAGACGGGATTCAGCATGATTTCGATTTTTTCGCCTTTGTACTTGATCGGCACCTCGTCGCGCGCGGAAGTCGTTTCGCCCGCGGCGGACGTCACCGTCAAAAGGTCGGACTCGAAGATGAAGCGCGTCGAATGGACGGTGTCCGTGCTCATGATGTTCACGCGGTCGAGGACGTCCAGAAGCTGCTGGCGGTCGACGACAATGCGCTCCTTCAGTTCCTGCGGGATGACCTGATAGAAATTCGGGTAAGTTTCGTCGATCAGTTTGGCGTAAAGCTGCAGTTTGCCGAACGTGAAGCAGATTTGCGTGCCCTTGATCTCGATGACGACATCCCCTTCGGAAGCAGGCGTGCGCTGGAGCTCCTGCACCGCCCGGTTGGGCAAAATGCACTCGCTTTCGCTTCCGGCGGGGAATTCCACCTCGTACTCCACCATGGCCATGCGCCGCCCGTCCGTCGCCACAGCCGTCAGTTTCTGGTCCTTGAAGCGCAAAAGGACGCCGCTGATCGCGCGGCGCGTCTCGTCCGTCGACGCGGCATAGGAGGTTTTGCGGAGAATCTCCTTCATGGTCGCCAGCGGCAGGGTGTAGCTGAGCGGGTCCGCCGTCTCGGGAAGGGGCGGGTAGTCCTTCGCCGGCATCCCCGGCAGCATGTAGGTGGCCGAACCGGCGACGATCTTGGCGCTTTCGTTTTCGTCCACCGTCACTTCAACGAGCCCTTCCACCGCCTTGGCCACGGAATTGAAGAGCAGTTTGACCGGCAGAGTCGTCGCGCCCGGTTCCTGCACCGTGCAGTCCACCTCGCTGCAAACGGTGATGTCTATGCTCGTCGTGCGCATTTTCAGCTTGTCCCCCGCCGCCTCCAGAAGGACGTTCTGCAAGATCGGCGTCGTGCTCCGGTTGGGTACGATGTTCAGTACGGCCTTCAGACCATCCAGAAACTGCGTGCGCGTCAATGTGAACTTCATTTCGGTTTTTCCTCTTATGTCGATTTACCGACACATAGTATATCAAATAGATGATAGAATATAAAGTAAAGTTTACAGTAGTAGGAATTTCAATATGTAGATAACCCGCGCGGAGCCCCGTTTTCAGCGGGGATCGCCGCCTTCCGGCTGTTGAGGACGCGGCAAACGGAATTTCGATTCATGTCGGCAAGTCTCCCGGTTTGTCGACAGCCGTAGATAAACGGCGGGGTTGTCGACAGCCTTGTAGATAGTTGTCAACACCCCGGCGCGTCCGCCGTGGAATACCCGAATTCGGACAAAACCTCCTCCAAGGCCCCGCGCAAAGCCGGTTCCGTGTCCAGCCGCTTTTCCATCGTTTTCACGTTGTACACGACGGTCGCGTGCTTCTTGTTGAATTCCTTCGAGATTTCCATGAGGGTGTTGGAGGAGTACTTCCGCGCGATGTACATCGCCAACTGCCGCGGCGTCACGTAGGTCGCCGAACGGTCGTTCGAGACGATCTGCGCCAGCGTGACGTTGAACTTCTTCGCGACGCTCTCCTGGATTTCCCGCACCGTCAGCCGCCGCAGATTCTGGTCTTTCTCGATGAAATCCTTCAAAAGCAGCGAAAGCGACTCTTTCGAGAAGGTTATGGACGGATTCATCTGCATCATGACCGTCACCTTCGCGAGGGCCCCTTCCATGGCGCGCACATGGCTGTTGATCTTCTCCGCCAGGAATTCAAGTACCTTTTCGGGTACTTGCGGACGCTTGTATTCGGATTTTTTCTTCAAGATCGCCAGGCGCGTTTCGTAGCCGGGCGCCTCGATTTCCTGCACCATCCCCCCCATGAAGCGCGAAATGAGCCGCGCATCCAAAGCCGACAGGTTCTTGGGCGAAACGTCCGACGTCATGACGATCTGCTTGTGCTGTGTGGTCAAATAGTTGAAGGTGTTGAAGAATTCCTCCTGGCACTGTTTGCCGCGCTGCAGAAACTGGATGTCGTCGATCAGCAAAACGTCGAAAAAACGGTACCTTTGGCGCAATTTCTCGCCTTCGTTGTTCGAAATCGCGTTGACGTACTCGTTCAGGAACGTTTCCGCCGTCAGATAGCAGACCGACATTTTCGGATTCGTCCGCAGGATTTCGTTGCCGATGGCCTGCATGAGGTGCGTCTTGCCGAGCCCCGTGCCCCCGTGGATGAAGAGCGGATTGAGCCCCTTCTCGCCCGGGTGGGTCGCCACACCCTTCGCGGAAGCGAACGCCCAGCTGTTGGACGGTCCCTCCACGAATTCCTGGAACGTGTAGCTCGGGTCCAGCGGCAAGGTGGAAATCATGGCCGGGCCGGACGCCCCCCCTTGTCCCCTTTTCGCGGGATTTTCCGCCGTTTCTTCGTATTTGGGCGCGATGATCTTCTGCTGGGCCGACGGATCGCAGGCGAATGCGATCTTGCAATCCTTCGGGCCGCCCGCCAGAACGATGCAGCTGGCGATCTTGTCGCTGAAATGGCTCCCCAAATACTCCGCGGCGTAGGCGTTGCTCGTCAGCACATGGAAGACGCCCTCCTCAGCCGAAACGCGCGTGATCATCTTGAAATACCGCTCCGCTTGCTGCTTCTCTTCTTCCGTCGGCAGCGTGGAAACGTAAATGGCGAGCGACCTCGTCCACAGGTCGTTTGTCGCACCGGAATTGGCTTCTGTACTCATTCTCGTTCGTTCACTCAAATTATAGGTGGCTACAATATACCATATTTCGCGGAAAATTGCACCAAGAAAAAACAAACAAATATTGTCAACTTATCGACAGCGACTGTAGATAACTTTTTCCCGCCGCGGCAAAACCTAGATGTGCCCCCTTTTGATGAGGATGGCCAAAACCGCGACGTCCGCCGGGTTGACCCCCGGAATCCGGGCGGCCTGCGCCAAGGTTTCCGGACGCGTCTTCATCAGTTTTTCGCGGCTTTCAAAACGGACCGCCAAGCATTTCGAATAATCGAGCCACTGCGGTATTTTGATGTTTTCATCCATTTTCGCGCGTAAAGCTGCCTTTTTCTCCTGTTCGATATAGGGCGCATAATGTATGCGTATCGAGCGAATGCGTGCGAGATCCCCAACCGGAAAGTACCGGGCGACCAAGGGTGCGGCGTCACCGAACGCCGCGGCGAAGTCCCCGGCGCCAAACGCCGCGTCCACCTTTTTGCCCTTCGCGAGAAGCGTGTCGACGGATTGCAGATAACTTTGGGCGAGATCTGCCGCGCGCAAATAATCCGCCGGGACCACTCCTACGCGCCGGGCGGCTTCCAGAAGACGGAAGCGAGCATTGTCCTGCCGCAGCAAGAGGCGGCGCTCGGCCCGGCTTGTGAACATGCGGTACGGCTCGTCCGTCCCCTTCGTCACGAGATCATCAACCATCACGCCGATATAGGCGTCCTGTCGGCTGAGGACGAGCGGCTCCTCCCCTTTCGCCGCGAACGCGGCGTTGATGCCCGCGAGAATGCCTTGCGCGGCGGCTTCCTCGTAGCCGGTCGTGCCGTTGATTTGCCCGGCGAAATACAGACCCGGTATCCG
>DJRS01000072.1:0-6888 GCA_002440145.1 Verrucomicrobia bacterium UBA6354 | reverse complement strand
ATTACCGTGCCGGCGGAGTCCTCCGGTTCCAGCATGACATGATGGTGGTCGGCGTCGAAACGGACGATTTTGTCCTCTATCGACGGACAATACCGCACGCCCGTGCCGGTGATGGCCCCGCCATACAAGGCGGAGTCTTTTAGATGATCGCGGATGATCCGGTGGGTTTCGGGATTGGTGAATGTCTGCCAGCAAGGAAGCTCCGGGAGTTTGGTATTGTTCCATGTGGAACAATTCACGCCACCTGTCCCGTTTTTTATCCCGGATTCTCCTCCGGGTATGTTCCACGTGGAACAATCAGGCGGGGTGTGTTCCATGTGGAACAACGGGCGCGGCGTTTCGCCGTCTTGCCGCGTGCAGACGCTGAAATCGCAGGTGGAAGCTTTGAGTCGCGGCGGCGTGCCCGTTTTGAGCCGGATGAGCCGGAAACCGAGCCGGGCGAGAGAGGCGGACATTTCGTTCACCGCGGGGCGTCCGTCGCCGCCGCTTTCCTCGCATTCCTTGCCGATCCAAATGCGTCCGCGCAGGGTCGTGCCGGCGGTGACGACGACGGTTTTGGAGAAAATGTCGCCGTGACACTCCGTCCGTATGCCGCGGCAAACGGCGCGGACGGCGGAAGACGGCGGGAGGGGTAGGTCCGCGGAAGGGGAGATTCCGTCCGGGTCGGTCGGATTTTTCGCCGCGGAAGGGGTGTTTTCGACCGGGTCGGTCCGGATTTCGAGCGCGGCGTCTTCGAGAACGTCCAGGTTGGGTGTCGCCGCGACAATCCGTTGCATGCGCTCGGCATACTCCTTTTTGGCGCATTGGGTGCGGGTGGCGTGCACGGCCGGTCCGCGGCTGAGATTGAGGGTCTTCGCCTGCAGGGCCGTCGCGTCCGCGTTGCGTCCCATTTCGCCGCCCAAGGCGTCCAGTTCGTAGACGAGGTGGCTTTTGGCGAGTCCGCCGATGGAGGGATTGCAGGGCATGCGCGCGAGGGCGTCGCGCCGCGCGGTGACGAGAAGGGTGTCGCACCCCATGCGCGCGGCGATGAGCGCCGCTTCGCTCCCGGCATGTCCGCCGCCCACTACGATTACATCATACTGCTTTTTCATGACTGCTTATATCTGGTTTCACCCTACTATTATAGCAAATTATCGACCGATTTGTGAACATTTTTAATTCCCGCGTTATGGTAAACGCTAAGTGACGAAAAGATGCGCTATTGTGGATAAAATGAACGATATAACAAATATCTAACACTTGTCAAGAGCAAACTTTTCAGTATCTGTCTACACTTATCTACAAGTTATCGACAGTGTGTAGAGTGAAAGAATGTGCCGCGAAAGGAATGAAAACGCGCAGTTAGGAGGGGAACGCGCGGCAGGCAGTCGTTCGCCCGCGGCGTTCCGGCGCGACGCCCGCGGCGTTCCGGCGGAAAGGCATCGCGGTTCCGGCGGAAAGGCGTCGCGGTTCCGGCGCGACGGGAGGGGTGGGTCGGAAGCGACGCCGAAAAGGCGCTTGAAAAAGCGCCGCGGAAATGGTAAAATCATCCAGGTCTGACAAAAGGAATTCAGGGAAAGGGAGAAAAAATGGATAAAGTCCATGTCATCTACGGCAGCACGACGGGCATGACCGCGGCGTTGGCGGAGCGGCTCGCGGAAGATTTCGGCACGCGTGCGATCAACGTGGCCGGAGCGGACGTCGCGGCGCTCGAAGCGGAAGCGCTCCTGCTGGGTTCGTCCACGTGGGGATGCGGGGAGTTGCAGGACGACTGGTACGGCGGGCTGGATTTGCTGGGGAACGTCGATTTGACGGGCAAGAAAGTCGCGGTTTTCGGGTGCGGCGATTCCGTGGGGTTCCCGGATACGTTCTGCGATGCGCTGGCGATTTTGGCGGAAAAGGCGGTGGAACGGGGTGCGGAACTCATCGGACGGCTTCCGGGCGCGGCGTTTCCGGACGTCTCTTCGCGGTGTTTGCAGGATGGACGGCTTGTCGGGCTGGCGGTGGACGAGCTGAACGACCCGGGAGGAACCGCGGCGCGTCTGGCGGCGTTCGAGGATGCCGTGCGGAAAGATCTGGCGTAAAGGCGGCTGGCTTCCCGCGCGGGGGACTCCCTGGAAGGGGAGTGGAGGAGGGGTTTCCCGGGCGGAGCATGGGGGACCGGTGCAGTTTTTGGCTCCACGGCGGTCTTTTTTATGGTATAATATGCCGCAGGAGAGAATCGCATGCATACGATATTGAATCATCCGCTGGTGAACCACCGGGTAGCGCTGATGCGCGACCAGGCCACGCCGCCCAAGCTGTTTCGCGAATTGGTGAACGAAATCACCACTTTTTTGGCCTACGAGGCGTTGAAAGACGTCCGCATAAAGGAGGTGCCGGTCCAAACGCCCGTGGCGAAAACGACGGGGAGGCTGGTGGACGAGCATGTCGTTCTGGTGCCGATTCTGCGCGCGGGGATGGGGATGCTGGACGCGATGCTGCATGTTTTGCCGTACGCGAAGGTCGGCGTTCTCGGGATGCAGCGCAACGAAGAGACGGCCGAGCCCATTCCATACTACGCGAAAGTCCCGCCGGCGAAAGGGGAGGAGCTGGCGATTGTGATAGACCCGATGCTGGCCACGGGCGGGAGTGCGTGCGACGCGGTGTCGCAATTGCACAAATTGGGCTACAAACGCGTCAAATTCCTCAATTTGGTGTCCGCCCCCGAGGGCCTGTCGCGGTTCGAAAAGGAGCATCCGGACGTGCCGGTCTGGTCCGCGGCGCTGGACGAGCGGCTCAACAGCCACTACTACATCGTGCCGGGGCTGGGGGACGCGGGCGACCGCATTTTCGGCACACTTTAACGCCGGTTTATGGTATAATATCGCTTGAAAGGTTGAGAATAGCGGCATGATGGCGTTTTTCCGGAGATTTCGCAATTCATTACGCCCGACAGTTGGCGGAGCATACGTCCCCCGGCGTGTGTTTGCGTCTGATTTGGCGGTCAAACGCCATGACGACCATGCTGGGAAAGTCCGCGCATCGGTTTCGCTGCCGGCGCGTGGAAGCGTGGCGCTTTCCCGTCTGCCCGTCTTGACGGAGGGCGAACGAACGGCTCGCATTCAACGAATGGCAAGTTATGACTTCTCTCCGCATAACTGACATTCAGGGCCTCTACGCGCAGGCGGAGTCGGCCATCAAGCGCTATGAGCGCATCGGCCTCGATAATTTGGTTGCGGCGATCAATGAATTGCGCTATGCCGGCCAGCATGTCTTGGCGGCGGCCGTATCGGACGACGTAGGAGAGAAAACGAAACACCTGCTCCGTGCGGAACGCCACTGCGAACGCGCCCGCTATGACGCGCAGGAGTCTACGATTGTCGCACTTTTGGAAGGATTTGCAACGATACGGAATCTGGAGCTCACGGATTCGGAATTGAAGGAGGTTTTGCCCGATTGGCAAGAAATGCTCGGAAGGGCAAGCCATGCGCAGAAATATCTCGCACAAGCGGGAAATGTCAAAAATGTCGCGCCGGAAGAACTTGACGAGGCGATTGCCGACTTGATGAATGCCCACGAAAAGCTGTGCGCGGTTGAACCGCTGATCATGGGGTTGCGTCAGAAGAAAATAGGCGCGATCGACGCCGCGCGGCAGGCGGAGGAGGATCGGCGTGTGGCGGCGGAAGAGATGCGGCAGAATGCGCAGCGAACGGAAGAGGATCGTCGCTATGTCCGTTCAATCATGCTGGCCTGGATTGGCTTGGTTGTCGGACTCCTTGGCTTTGCCGCCAGTGTCTTTGGTATAATCCTGGCGATGAAAGATTTGTAATTTGCACGACAATCCAAAAGAATGTAATCAACAACCAAATAAGGACTAATATGCTCAAAAAATTATTCAAGCTCGACGAAAACAAGACATCTGTGAAGACGGAACTTGTGGCGGGACTGACGACCTTCATGACGATGGCGTACATCCTCGCCGTGAACCCCAATATCCTGTCCATTGCGGGCATACCGCGCGGCGGCGTTTTCGTCGCGACGTGTCTGGCGGCGTTCGTGGGCACAATGCTCATGGCGTGCATGTCGAACTATCCGTTCGCGCTCGCGCCGGGCATGGGGCTCAACGCGTTCATGACGTTTGGCGTGTGTCTGGGGATGGGGTACAGTTGGCAATTCGCGCTTTTGGCGGTGTTCGTGGAAGGGCTCATCTTCCTCGCCCTGTCGCTGACGCCCGTGAGAGAGGCGATTTTCAACTGCATTCCGTTTTCGCTGAAGAAGGCGGTGGCGGCGGGCATCGGTCTTTTCATCTGCTTCATCGCCCTGCAGACCTCGAAGATCATCGTGAACAACGACGCGGTCCTCGTGGGGCTGGTCAGCTTCAAGAACGCCGCGTTCCACACGCAGGGAATCTGCGCGCTTTTGGCGATAATCGGCACGTTTTTGACGGGTGTCATGATGACGAAGGGCGTCAAGGGCGCGATTCTCTACGGCATCTTCCTCACGTGGGGCCTCGGAATGGTCTGCCAGGCGACGGGGCTTTACGTGCCGGACGCCGCGGCGGGGTACTTCTCGCTGTATCCGTCGCTGACGTTCGACGGGATTTCCAACTCCTTCAAGGAATTCGGCACGACGGTCGGCGCGGTGTTCGATCCGGCCGGCTGGACGCACAAGGGTGACGCGAAGGTCGGCTGGGATCTCGTGAAGGGGCTTGACTTCTTCGTGGTGATGTTCGCCTTCTTCTTCGTGGATCTCTTCGACACGCTCGGGACGCTCATCGGCGTTTCGATGAAGGGCGGCTTCCTGACGAAGGAAGGCAAACTGCCGCGGATTTCGGGTGCGCTGTGCGCGGACGCGATCGCCACGTCGGTGGGCGCGGTATTCGGCACGTCCACCACGACGACCTACGTGGAGTCCGCCTCGGGCGTCATGGTCGGCGGCCGGACGGGTCTGACGGCGGTCACGACGGCCATCCTCTTCCTGGTGGCGATCGTTTTCGCGCCGATCTTCCTGGCGGTTCCGGGTTTCGCGACGACTCCCGCGCTGATCATCGTGGGCTACCTGATGCTCTCCTCCATCGCGGAGATCGATTTCAAGGATCCGAGCGAGTCGATCCCGGCGTTTTTGACGGTCGCGATCATGCCGTTCTCGTATTCGATCTCGGATGGCATCATGGCGGGCATCATCAGCTACACGTTCATCAACCTCCTCAGCGGCAAGGCGAAGAAGGTGCACCCGATCATGTACATCCTGACGGTTCTCTTCATCGCCAAGTACGCGTTCATGTAAAAGCCGGTTCGGGGAGGAGAGAATGGCCGGGAAAGCGCGCGCGGCACTTGAACACATCCTGCATTGGATGCGGGAGACGGGGTTTGACTATGCGACCGACCTGGTCGCCGCGCTCGTCATTCTCGCCGCCGGCGCCTGCGCGATAAAAGTTCTGTCGAGCCTGCTGCGCAAAGGGCTGAACCGCGCGGACGGACGCCATGCGCTCGCGGTGCGGTTTATCGTTTCCGTCATCGTGAAGTCCGCCTGGGCGGTGCTGATCGTGGTGGTTCTGGGCAAGCTGGGGGTCAATGTCGGACCCCTGATCGCCGGGCTCGGGGTGACGGGGTTCATTCTGGGGTTCGCCTTCCAGGAGTCGCTCGGCAGCCTCGCGAGCGGACTCATGATCGCCCTGAACGAACCGTTCAAGGTGGGGGACTACGTGGCCGTCGGGGGATACGAGGGCACGGTCCTCCAGTTGGACATGATGGCCGTCACCCTCGCGACGCCCGACAACCGGCGCATCACGATCCCCAACAAGTCCGCCTGGGGGACGCCAATCGTCAACTATTCGGCGCTGCCCCTGCGACGGGTGGACCTCACGATGGGCATCTCCTACGATACAAGCATCCCGCATGCGCGCGAAACGGCTCTCGCCGCCCTCGCGGCGGTTCCCGGCGTTCTGGCCGACCCCGCCCCCACGGCGGAAGTGAAATCGTTCGACGACAGCGCCATCACCCTCGCGATAAAGGGGTGGGTCGCGAATGCGGACTACTGGCGCGTCTACTATGCCGCGGAACAGGCCTTGAAGGAGGCTTTCGACAAGGCGGGAATCGACATTCCCTTCCGGCAGATGGACGTTCGGCTGGTCGCGGGGGATGCCCCGCAAAACAATGTAAAAGGATAAAATAAAATGGCAAAAGAAACCAAAAAAGAGATTCCGGCCGAGGGCGTCTACGATGCGCGGCGGTTGGGTTATCCGCGCATGGCGGTGCTGGGCGTCCAGCACCTGTTCGCGATGTTCGGGGCGACGGTGCTCGTGCCGCTTCTGACGGGGCTTTCCGTCTCGGCGACCCTGCTTTTCGCGGGATTGGGCACGCTCCTCTTCCACCTCGTCACCAAACGCATCGTTCCCGCCTTCCTGGGCAGTTCGTTCGCCTTTCTGGCGGGCTATTTCGCCTTGACGGGCATGAAGGGCGGCATGTGGGAAGGGCTCTCGAAGACGGAACTTCTCGCCTACGCCTCGGTCGGCGTGGTGGTGGCGGGTCTGATCTACGCCATCTGCGCCGGCGTCGTGAAATCCGTCGGGGTGAAGCGCGTGATGCGGTTTTTCCCGCCGGTGGTGACGGGTCCGATCATCATCGGCATCGGTCTGGTTCTCTCGCCGGTGGCGGTGAACAGCGCCTCGACCTGCTGGCCAGTTGCGCTTGCGGGCATTTTCGCCGTGCTGATCGCGGCGATTTTCGGGCGGGGTATGGTCAAGATCGTGCCGATCCTGATCGGCGTGCTCGTCAGCTATGCGGTCGCGTTCGGGTACTGCAACATCCTGAAGTTGGGCCCGGCCATCGACTTCTCGCACATCGCCGCGGCGCCCTGGGTGGGGTGGCCTGTCCATCTGAACGAGACGGTGTTCCCGATCCTGGCGCACGCCGGGGACAATCTCGG
>DJRS01000165.1 GCA_002440145.1 Verrucomicrobia bacterium UBA6354 | reverse complement strand
AGCAGGTGCGCGAAGACGGAAGATACAAAGAGCCGCCGGAACTCTTCCACGGGCGAAAGCGGCATGGCCGGGTACATCCAGTTGCCGTGATAGAGCCGGCAGACGGCGTTCATGCCGATGAAGAAGGGAATAATCGGCCAAAGCTTCCAGTAAATGGCGGGTTTATAGGCGTCGATGCCGATAAAAGTGTCGTAAAGGACGACCGTCGCGACCCACACCACGAACAGCGTCAAGGCGTCCGCCGCCATGAGCGCGAGCACCCGGAATCGTCCGGGCGTCAGCGAATGGCGTTCCGCCACGTCGCAATGGAGGACGATATCCTCGAGTTCCTTCCCGAGACGCGCTTCCGAGTAGGTGGATTCCGCCGCGGCGCGTCCCAGACGTCCCATTTCGCGGCGCTTCTCCGGATCGCGCAAAAGTTCCTCCAAGGCGTCCGCGAGCGCCGCGCTGTCTCCGCGCGGCACGACAAGTCCGCACGCCGCCTGCCGCACGACTTCCGCCGGCATGGTGCAATCCGACACGACGACCGGCCGCGCCGCGGCCATCGCCTCCAGCATGACAAGTCCGAACGGTTCCTTGCGGGACGGCATGACGGCGACGGACACGTCCTTGAAGAAAGCCGCCTTGTCCGCGACCCACCCCGCCCAGCGCACGACGTCCGAAAGCCCCTTCTCTTTCGCCTGCGCCTCCAAGGCCGGCCGGTCGGGGCCGTCCCCGCCGATCACGAGCCGGAACGCGATGCCGCGCGCCTTGAGCTGTGCGCACGCGTCCAAGAGGACGTCCACGCCCTTGGCCGGGACGAGCCGCCCGAGAAAGCCGACGACGGGGACCGGTCCCTTCGGAGGCGGCACGGCGGTTCCGGGCACGGCGACCGCGTTCCAGCAGCACCGCACGCGCCCCACGGGCGCCCGCTCGACCCGCACCAGTTCGTCCCGCACCGACTCCGACACGGCGATGACGCAGTCCATTTCCCGGAAGCGGCGCACGTTCGCATTGTGCGCCACCCCGACAATCCGCGTGCGGCGCGGCAAAAGCGGCTTGACGAGCCAGGACGTGACGAAACCGACCGCCCGGTTCCCGTGGCAGAAGACGACGTCCGGCGCATACCGCCAGGCGTACCAGAGAATCTGAAGGTAGGTCGCGAAGTTGAACCGCGACGAACTGCAGACCGGCAGGCGGCGGACGTTCGCCGCGACCGTGTAGGGCGAATCCTTGTGGCAGACCATGCCCGAGACGTGTCCGCGCGCGGCGAAAAGCCGGGCATACTGGTAGGCGACCGCCTCCAGTCCGCCGCGACCGCGGCCGAGCATGACGTTGAAGATCGTCATCGCGCGGCCTCCTCCCGCCTGCGATAGAGCGCAAAGCGGCGTTTGCCGAACTGGACGCGGTCCATCAGCTCGTAATCCGGCCCCAATTTCCCGATTTTGGACTCTTCCTTGCAGATGTAATCGGGCCGGTCCAGCCGCCCGAACTCGTTTGTGGAAGCGACGCGTCCGCCCACGAGATAGGCGATGCGCGCGGCGTGCCCCGCTACGCAGGGGCGGTTCGGCCGGTGGTACTGCTGCACGGAAAAGACGTCCTCCGCATCCTGCGCCGGGCCCTTCCAGTCCGCCCGGATGCGTTCCGCCGCCCAGTTGCAGGCCGACACCCACGCATGGCGCCGCCCGACCGGAATATGCGGCTTGACGACCATGACAAGGTCATTCAGCGCGAAAAGCGCGACAATGAGCGGGAAAAGGAAGCGAATCGCCGGAACGCGCTTCGCCGCGGCCGAGCGGCAGAACGCCTGGATGCCCCACGCGGTCCACCCCAACAACAGCACGAAGGACTGGATCCAGTACCGCTTCTCGGGAAACGCCGCGTGGTCCTTGATCGCGATCTGCGCCCAGATGAGCGCCACGTTCGCGGCGACAATCGCCAGCAAAACGCCCTCTGCACGCGTGAACAGGCGCTTTTGGACGCGGTAAAGAATGGCCACAAGCGCGATCAGGGCGAGTATGATCACAGCCACCTCCCCAGAAGGTCAATGTAGTGCGGAGCCGGGAGCCAGTGGCCCGTATAGGCGTGCACCATAAAGGAGACGGCGAGCGTCCCGACCGCCCACCCGAGGACGGGGAGCGGCAACGCCCCGAACCGCCGCGTCCACAGCGCCCACACGCACCAGCCGAAGACCAGCACGCTCGCCACGGCGAATCCGTACGACACGAGCGCGATCAAGACGAAAAGCCCCAGTCCGAACCAGAGACCGCTCCGCCGGACCGCCCCCAGCCCGAGAAGCGCGAACGCGAGGCACTTGCCCGTATCGCGCAAACCATCCATGGCATAGCGCGTGAAATCGTCCGAAACCAGCAAAAGCGCGACCGCGCCCCAGGCCGCCTTCTCGCCGAAAATGTCGCGCACGAGATGCCACAGCGGCACGGCCGCGAGCGCGACAAAAAGGATGGACGCCACCTGCACCGCCTGCGCGCCCGAAAGCCCCGTCAGCCAAGCGACGGCGCCCGCCACGACCTGGAAGAGTACCCCGAAGCGCGGATGGAACGCGTAATGCCAGTCGCCGCGCGCGAAAGCGTCCGCCATCGGCGCGTACCGCGCCATCGTGTCGCTTATCGTCACGGGATAGCAGACGATGCACAGCACACTCGCGACAAGGACATACAGCGCCGCCAAGCCCCAAAGCTTCAACTCACATCCCTTTCTGTTGTTTTTTTTTTGGGGGGGGGNNGGGGGGGGGGGGGGCATAACGATGCTTTTTGCGCGGTTTTCAGGCAAAAACGAGCCGGTGCACACGCCCGGGGCCTGCGCATAAGCGGCGCTTTTCTGCTGAATCTTCCGCATATTTCCTCTTAGTTCCTCTCCTGTACTTTCGCGTGAGGAATATGATAGCATATTCTCCGGCATAATACAAGAGCAAATATAACAGTCATGTCCAACCAGAAGTTCCACACGGTCGAAACCGACAGGCTCCTCCCCTACTGCTGCTGCATTTCCACACGCTGCTACGAACGGGACAGACGGAACGAACAGAACGCCTTTTGCCATCCATCGGCGTTTATTCCCCAAGAGA
>DJRS01000118.1:13635-16168 GCA_002440145.1 Verrucomicrobia bacterium UBA6354 | reverse complement strand
GTCTGTTCGTGACGCCACGCGGACGGGTAGGACAGGGCCTTCGCCTACACGGTCAATCCCGACCCGTTCCGCCCCGGACAAACGTCCTTCTCGTGGCCACAAGAAATCTTTCCCATGGGCACGAAAAGGGCGTTCCGCTCCGACGGCTTCGTTTTCAGCCGTTTGACGGTAGCCGCATGCGCACTTCCCGCCGGAAACCAAGTCCACGGATCCGATTCCAGCCTTTCGGCTGCGATTTCCGGGTTTAGACCCCCGAACACACTGAAGCCGCTTCGCGGCGCACAGAAAACACAGAAAAAGACACGCCTCCTTTCCGTGTGTTCTGTGTGCCGCCGCAGGCGGCTTTCTGTGTGTTCGCTGGTTTTCTCCATTTTCTGCACGGTTGATAAACACCGCTGTCGCCCCTCGGGGTTCATCCCGGAGTTTCTTGCTCGCGGTTTATTCTCCGTCTCGCCGGAACGGCGGCGCCGTTTCCTTGCGCCGGACGGCGTACGTGGCGGGAAGGGGCTTGGATGTCTTGACCGATTCTATCGGAAAAAAGAAAAATTCGAAATTTCCCCCTTGCGGGGGAAGCGGAGATGTGCTATAATGCTATATAGAAACTTGAAATAAGGACATTCAGGAGGTAAAAAGAGATGAAGAATTTTCTGACAGCACTCTGTGCGACGGGAGCGGCGCTTTTGGCGTCGGCTTCGCTTGCCGGCTGGTCGTATACCGAGAATTTCGAAGGTATGGGCGCGGGGGCCTCGCTGAACGTCAGCACGGGGGGTACGGGTGAAGGGGCATATTGGGCCTCGACAGAGGCGGAAAATGGCTCCATGAACGATCTCGCGGTGGTGAAGGCGTATGAAGACGACGCCGCGAAGCCGGAGGACGGCGGCAAGAACTATCTCGCGGTGGATACGGGCGCACCCCTCCAGCGCTACGTCCAGGACGGCGGCACGCCGTTGGATGTCGGCGATGGTCTTTATTTCGAGGGCGATGTCCAGTTCACGCCCTACGACGGGGAGACGACGGTGGGTGCGGACGCGAGCGACAAGCTCCTCGTCTACTTGCAGGTCAAAGAATCGGAAGGTGAAGACGGCAATGTTACCGCCACCACCAACTTCGTCGTCAAGGCGGGGTACTATGACGAAGGCAATACTGCAACCGAAAAAGACTATGTCTGCGCAGTTCCGGAAGGTTTTGACGCCGCGCAGTGGCATCATCTTGTCGTGAAGACGAAAAAACGGTCAAATGCGGATGGTACTTCTGCGCGCGCTTTCTTTGAAATTGCAGTTGATGGAGGATACTTGATCTCTTCCGAGCCTAAGGGCGACGCGAATTCGCTCGCGAAAAATGTCGCCGATTCGCTCTTCCCGAGCCTGGATTCCTCGACGGACAATGTGGATAAGATGGTGTCCGTCGGATTCAAGGGGCAGGGCTCCATCGACAACGTCACGTGGACGGGTATCGACCCGATACCGGGCCAGGTTGACTACGTCGCCGCGATTGGCGACAAAAAGTACGAGACTTTCGAAGCAGCGCTTGCCGACGCGGAGGGCCAGACGATCAAATTGCTGAAGGATATCGAGATTGCGGAAGGCATTACGATTGACAAGACGACGACCCTCGATCTTGCCGGCAAGACGGTTTCGGGTTCGCCGGACGGGGCGGGCGTTCTTGCGGTTGAGAGCGAAGGGGTTACATTGACGATTGAGGATACGTCCGGCAACGGGCGTGTAGCGTATACAGGAGAATCTGAAGGATACGCAGTTATGGTGTCGGACGGCACGCTTGTTTTGGGCGCTAATGGCGCGGAAAACAACTTTTATATTGACGGTGTGGTTGCAGCGACTAGTAGCGAGAATTTGACGGTGCATGGCGGCTATCTGAAGAACAAACCGACGGATGGCGACACCGAACTGGATCCGCCGACAGGAAAGGTTTGGCAGCAGATAACAGAAGAAGGCGAAAAGAAGGGCTATTATCAGCTCGTGGATGGCAGTGAGCCCGAGCCGTCTACGCCTACGGTTTCGGGCGGTACGGGTACGGTTGAGGGTTCGACCATCAAGATCACTGCTCCGGCGGATGATGGCACGGTGACCATTGAGGGCAATGCGTCCGGCTACACGATCGAAGTCCCGGCGAACGTGACGACCATCAACGGCAAGGTCGGGACCGTGACGGTCAAGTCCGGCACGGTGGATATCTCGGGCGCGTTCAAGATTGACAGTACCACAACTGAGGGTTCCAAGACGATCGCGCTGAATCCGGATGGCTCGGTCACGGTTAAGGTTAACGGTCAGGATAAGACGATCAAGGTCAAGCCGGAGCTTGAGGAGGCGACGGAGACGGTTGTGCCGTTCGCGGTGGCGGGCGGCGCGGCGACGGCGAAGGTGAAGGCGATTCCCGGCCTCTTCTATGTGTTGAAGGCGTCCACGGACGTCACGAAGATGGCGGGAGCAACGCAGGTTTGCGAACCGGTTGTCGCGGACGGCTCGGGCACGGTCGAGCTGAAGGACAGCGAGGCGTCCGAATCGGCGAAGTTCTA
>DJRS01000118.1:0-13501 GCA_002440145.1 Verrucomicrobia bacterium UBA6354 | reverse complement strand
TGGGGGTGTCGTGTACGGGATTATTCCCGGTTCCCTGCAAGCGCCTCCCTGTGGTCTCCTCCGTGGTAGGGGCCGCAGTCCCCTGCGGCCCGCTCAATAAATGTCTATGACTCCACTTGAACAACCTGTGCGCAAGAAACTGAATCACAAGAGAGTATGGACGCCTGCCTCGCGTTCCGTATTTTATTTTGTGACTGTCTGCGCCCCCGAGCGCGGCGGATCGTATTTTCTCGAGCACGCGGAAGAGTTGCTTGAAGCGGCCCGAAATTATCAGACGGCGAGGAAATGGTTTCTATCGCTTTTTCTGATTATGCCGGACCATATGCATATGCTCGTTCATGTTTTGGATACTTCCTCCCTTGGTAAAACGATTGGCGACTGGAAACATTTTCTTTCAAGGCAAAAAGGAGTGAAGTTCCAGAGAGGTTTCTTTGAAACGCGCATCCGCAACGACGAACATTATCGGGAGAAGTGGAATTATATCATCCGGAATCCGGTGGCGCGCGGGTTGGCGAAAAAAGAAGGGGATTGGAAATATCTGATTGCATACAACCGGATAACAGGTGATGTTTGTTCGATATGAGCGAGATGTTGTCATGCGGACGATTCACGGAGCGGGCGGCAGGGGACTGCCGCCCCTACCGTTTGTGGGGCCGAGGAGATGGGGCAAAGAGGGCGCAAAAAAGGCTACACAAGGAACATCGTTTGTGATATAATAGTATCTAGTTGAATATGGGTGGATTGTGCCTTGCCCCGGCGAAGGGCGCGTTCCACCCAAGCCGAACGAGAAAGAAAATGGTAAAGAGTCTGAACATGAAGCGTATTATCCGCATCGCAGGGCGCGGACTGGCGCGTGCTGTCCGCGGCACGTGCGTGCCCGCGTTTTGCTGTGCCGGTCTCGCTTTCGCGGCGCAGGGCGCGGACGTCTCCTTCGGCGGGCGGACGGTTTCGTATACGGGCGCCGAGACCAACTGGGTGGACGGGGAGCTCGTCCTCGTCTACACGAATACGCAGACGGCCGGCACGCTGAAGCTTCCGGCCTACACGAAGGCGCGTCTTCTCGTCGTCGCCGGCGGCGGCGCGGGCGCGAGCCCGGCGAATGCCACTGCCATGCAAGGCGGCGCGGGCGGCGGCGGCGCGGGCGGCCTGATTGCCGCGGACGATGTGCTCTTGGCCTCGGGCGATTATACGTTGACGGTCGGCGCCGGCGGTGCGGCCGGCACGGACACCGAAGTTTCAGAAGACAAGGACGGCGGCGATTCGGTTCTTGTTTTTGGCTCCTCCGAACTCCATAGAGCGTTTGGCGGCGGTGGCGGCGGCATCAAATCCGCCGGCCGGGACGGCGGCAGCGGCGGCGGCGGATCCAAGCCGGGCAGCGGCGGTTCCGCCATCGAAAACGTCAACCAGGGCCACGACGGCGGCTCGGGCAAAAAGGCGCGCGCGGGCGCGGGCGGCGGCGGCGCGGGCGGAAACGGCGCCGACAACACAACGGCGAACGTCGGCGGCGCCGGTGGCGAGGGCCTGGTGAATAACATCACAGGCGCGGACGTCTACTATGCCGGCGGCGGCGGCGGCGGTTCGCGCACGGGCACGGGCGGCGCGGGCGGCCAAGGCGGCGGTGGCGCGGGCGCATCCAAAGGCGAAAACGGCCAGCCGGGCACGGACGGCCTTGGCGGCGGCGGCGGCGGCGGCAGTCTGGACAAAGCCGGCGGCAAAGGCGGCGACGGCGTCATCATCGTCCGTCTTCAGGAAGTCATGCCCGAGAAGCCGGTTTCGGGGCTTTCGCTGCCATATACGGGTTCGCCGCAAACCGCGTTGCCGGAAAACCCGGCCTACAAGCGCGAAGGCGACTACGAGGCTACGAGGATCGGTTCCTACACGGCGCGCGCCGTATTGAACGACGGCTATTGCTGGTCGGACGGGACGAAAGACGCGGTCGAGATTGCCTGGAGCATCGCGCAGGCGAAGCTGAAGATTGTTTCCGTCTCGGTCGAGGATTGGAAGTTGGGCCACCCGCCCAAGCTGCCGGTCATCCGCACGGAACCGCAGGTGGCGGTGGAAAGCCTGTCGGTCTCCTACCAGTACCGCAAAGGATCGTCCGGAACGGGGTCTTTCTCTTTCAAGAAATACGCGAGCTGGGCGGATCTCGTCGCGAAAATCGAGGAACTCGGCGCGGGCTTCTATTCGATTCGCGCGACATTGAACGCAACGGCGGATTACGAGGTTGACGATAACGAGAAAAAGGCTGAGTCGCTGCCGTTTGAAGTTTGGGTCGCGCCGGAGAAACAGGGCTGGGAGCTCGGCTACCGCCTGCCGATAACGGGAAAAGGGAATGTGTGCCTTGAAGTGCGGGAGAACGAGCCGAAGGGCTTCCATTACGAACAAGTGGAAGCCGGCGGCGCGGACCTGCGCGTCATAGACGAGACGGGCAAGCAGATTCCCTGCAAGGTGACGAAGTGGGATACGACCGGCGCGTCACAGATCATGGTAGAGCTGCCTTCCAGCGAAACAACCGCTTATTTGTGCTGGGGACGGCTTGTGGACGCGGCGGACAAGCTGTTGGACGTGGAAGCGCGCACGGAGACGACGAAGATGTCCACCCGTAGTCCCACGACGGGCGTGCTGCGCGTCGTGGAGGGCGCACGGTTCCACAACAAGTGGAGTTTCGGCCCGAAATGGAACGATAACGCGACCAGCCCGACCGACATGGCGCGCGCCCTGTACGGCGAGGTCTACTACACGGTTTCGGGGAACGGCGTCCTGTTGACGAACACAGCCCCGGAGAAGGCGGGCGTCTACACGGTCCAGTTCTTCGTGGCTGCGGAAAGCGACGATCTGAAATCCTGGATGGGGCTCAAGAGCGCCCCCATCGAGACGCAGGTGGAGAAGAGCAGCCCGTACAGCGACCTCAAGGGCGCGTCCGATTCCGCCACGCTCGCCGGGCGCGTGCTTCTGGCGAACGACGACACGGCCGCGCCGGCGGTTTCCGGGCAAGCCTACAGCCAGACGGACGATACCGCGCCCGCCTATTGGGAGCATGCGGACGCGCTGGCGCTGGGCGAGTCGTTCCCGCTTCTGAACACCCCGGTCAACCACACGTTCGCGGCCGCCAAACCGCAGCAGGAGCTGTGCGGCGCCCAAACGATCTGGACGCTGCGGAACGTGCGCATCGGCAACCTGTATTTGCGGACGCTCTCCAAACGTCAAGCGCTCAACTATCTGCCGGTCTCGGAGACGGGCGGCGTGACGGAAGGGGACGCCGCGCACCTCGTGCTGCGCAACATCGACGGCGCGGCGATCGTTTCGCCCTGCTATTCGAACGGCGTCGGGGTCGTGTATTTCGACGCGGTCAACGGCTTTACGCAGAACGCGGCGGACGGCTACCGGCTCGTCGTGGAGAAGCTCGCCGGCACCAACGCGCTCGCCGGCGTGTCCGAGGAGGATGGTCGCGTCTGGGAGCCCGTCCCGCTTCTGTCCCTGCCGGTCGTCGGGGGCAAATTCCTGGCGGAGCGCCCGGCGGAAACGAATGTCGCGGCGTTGACGGTCGCGACCGGCGGGTCGGACCGCAACTTCTACCGCATCTGCGCGCAGGTGAACGAGCGGGGGCTGGTCCGCTTCCGCATCCGCCGCACGGGCGTGGCGCCGGAGTTCCCGAGCGAGCCCAAGGGCGCGGACCGCGGCGGCTTCATCCTGGTGGACAACATTCTCGTGTCGTATCCGGCGATGCGGGCGGACATCGAGCCGTGCGGCTTCTTCGACGAGACGCTCGAAGGAAAGTCCGTGGTCGGGCAGGGCGGCGCGTGGAGCGTGCCGTTCCCGTCCGTCTTCGACACGGAGGTCAAGGCGCGCGGGCGCGTCGTCTACACGACGAATCCGGGCGCGCCGGCGGACGTCTCGGCGTTCCTGTCGTCCGTCCAGATGCAGTATCGGTGGCGGTATCTCGACCAGATCACGAACGATTGGAAGGACGTCTATCTGGACACGGAGACGCTCGTTTCGCGTGACGGTCTCGATTTGCGCGCGCCCTCGGGCGAGAGGTTGCCGGGCGACGTGGAGTTCCGCTACATTTCCCGGCTGAACGCGCCGTTCTACTCCTACGTGGACTATTCGGGGCTGAACATCAAGCTGGGCGAGCTTTTCACGGAGAAGATCGCGTGCGTCACGAACGCGCTCGCTTCGCCCGTCCGTCTGGCCAGCCGCGGCACGGACTGGTTCGTCCGTCTGCGGGAAGGCCAAAGCGACTACGCGTCGGTTTCCGTGGCGTACCGCGTCGGGGCGGACACGAACGAGCAGTTCGCCTCGCTCTACGTGACGGATTCGGGTTTCTGGCGCGGGTACGTGCCGGTTTCGACGAATTTCGCGGGCAAGACCCTGCGGTACCTGCGGTACCGGTTCGTCTTGCGCGACCGGCAGACGCCCGGCGCGGCGTGGTCCGCCAACACGAACATCCTCTACGTGGCGAGCGCCACGGCGGAGTTCCCGGTCAGCGGGGTGTTGAGCGAAGGCGACACGAACAGCTGGTCGTCGCTGACGCTGGACGGCGCGACGGGCGGGTACATGTTCCAGATGGACGCCACTTCGCGCGCCGTCACCGTGGCGCACGCCGACTACCAGAACTTCAACGGCTGGACGGACGCGTCGGGGCCGTATTTCAAGGGCACCTCCGAGACGAACGACTACAAGGTCGGCACGTCGTCCAGGAAGCGCTACTACGAGGAAAACTTCACGGGCTGGAAGCCCATGTCGGAGACGTACGACTCCTGGCGGTTCGCGGACTACTTCGTGACCAACGAGGCGCGCGTGGCGGAGATGATCCAGATCGGCGAGTTCGACAAAGCCGACGGGCTTGACGCCTGGGTATCCGGTCCGGGCATGTGGGTCGCGAAGAAATACGCGGACCCGAAATCGGGCGTCGCGCTCCAGATGCAGGGTAGCGGCAAGGGCAGCCTCACCTACGAGGCTTCGGCGTACGCCCCGCGCGGGCTCAAGAAGATTTCCTTCAACGCGCGGCTGGGGCAGGTCGTCGACCCCGACTACTTCGCCCATGTGCGCGACGGGTCGACGCTTTCGAACTACACGTTCTTCGCGGCGGGCGTGTTCGACCCGAAGGGCATCGGCAACTTCCGCGGCAACGGATCCATTTCGGCCATCGCCTACTACCGGCAATACGAGGGCGCGTACGAGGCGCGCTGGGAGCAGGTCGAGGAAAAGAAACAGGTTCTGTCGCTCTATCGCTGGAACACCGACAACGTGAACGGCGGATTGATTTCCACGCTCCTGAAGGCGTGGACGAACAACACGAGCTGGACGTTCTCGAAGACGGGCGACAGCCAGCCGCTCTTCATTTCCGCCCGCACGGACAAGGACGCCACCTGGCTGCAGGTCGCCGCGCGCCAGACGCAGATGGCCGACGGGGTCGAGAACGCGAAGTTCCTGGTTGGCGACTGGACGGGCTTCGTCTATAAAGACGTGTCGCCGGAGCGTCTACGCAGCGGCGAATACGGCGTCATTTCCGCGAACTGCGAGGCGGAATTCCGCCAAATGGCCCTTTGGCGCGAACCGACGAAGATGGGGGGCGACAGCGAGACGTGGGCAAGCGGCGCGATGGCTTTCCCCTCCCCGTCCCCCAAGCTCTCCAACGCGACCCCGGCGAAAGGGGATTGGGCGCTCCGCCCCGGTTCGCTCGTCTACACGAACGGGCTCGTAAAGGCGTCCGCCGCGCCGCAGAAGCTCTCGATCTACACGAGGGCGCCCGGAAGCGCCGCATGGCCGCAGACGCCGCTCTGGACGACGAATCTCGCCTCGTTCGGCGCGACGCGCTTCGAGATTCCGCTCTACACGACCGAGCGTTGCCAGGTGCAGTTCAAGGTGGAAAGCGGGCAAAGGGATCCGCGCGTGGATATCGTGCTGGACACGGTCGAACTGACCCAGTGGGCCGGCAACTCCTGGACGGACAAAGACGGCGTGGACGGGCACAGCGTGGCGGACATCCCCAACTACACGTCCGGGGGCGACACGAACTTCGTCTTCACGCACGCGTGGATCGTCTCGAACAAAAACGAGAAGACGACGGGCATCCTGCTGAGCGCGAAGCGCACGGCGCCGGGCGGGTGCGGCTCGATCCGCACGCCCTGGATGGACGGGCGGGCGAACCGCGGACTGGGGCTCGGCATGCTGTCCTTCGGCTACAGGGACGCCCAGGCGAACGCGAATCTGCGGCTCGAAATCGCGACGAACGGCTACAATTCCACCGAGCTGGACGGCTTTTCGGGCTGGACGACGGTGACGAACTTCTCCTTCGCGGGCATGAGCGACCTGGACCGCAAGGGCGGCCGTCTCAGCTGCTATCTCGGGTTGCACGGCATCGAGGGCGCCATGCGCCTCGTCGTGGACACGAACACCATCGCGCAGGTCGCGGCGGAGACGGACCCCAACCTGTTCGGCGAGGTCACCGTGACCGAGGTTTCGTGCTACGACGAGCCGGCGCTGGACGAACGCAGCTGGTGGGGGTGGAACCTGCGCATGGTCTGCGACGGCACGAACGCCGTGAACGACGCCCGGCACGACAATGCGCGCATCTTCCTTGCCGACGGCGTGTCCGGGCAGAGCCTCGCGCTCAACAATTCCGTCACAAACGACACGCTGTCCACGGACGAAGCGGCGTACCGCCAGAACCGGCCTTTCGTGCAGACGCCGACCTTCCAGACGAACTACATCGGCGAAATCAGCTTCAAGGCGCGCAAGTACGGCTATCCGGAGGACGCCGCGCGCGACGCGCAGCCGGCGAGCGTGGTGCTGCGCGGCGCGAAGGACGGCAACAGCCCGGTCTGGACGGAGCTGCAGACGTTCGTCGTTTCGAACGACACGTACGCGACCTACAAGTACGTGACGAATCCGGGCGAGGTCTACGCGGCGTTCCGCCTGGAGGTGTCGGGCGTGAAGGACGTCCAGGCGTCGGGCGACGTGATACCGACGAACTACACGGACGCCGTGCGCGTGCTGCTGGACGAGGTGTTCGTGTCCGAGGCGGTGCGCCCGCGCATGGGCTTCCGCAACGTGGGGGCGTTCCGCAGCGACCTTTCGGGGACGAAGCGCGTCCCGAACGTGCCGAGCGCGGCGGAACAGCCGCTGTGCGGCGAGTCGTGGGGCGTGCAGTGCGAAGTCTACGGCGCGCAGCTCCCGGAGAGCATCGACTTCAGCCGCGACGTCAAGGTGCGGCTCTACTGGTACCGGGGCGCCAGCCCGTGGGGATTCGAGAACTGGCGCGACCGGGCGGAGACGAAGTCGGCGGAACTCGCCCTCGCGGCGGACTCCAACCGCGTGTTCCGTTCCAGCTACGAGACGGCGCCGGACGCGGTGGCCGACCCCGTTTCGATGTCGGGTTCGGTCGTCCAGTACGCCTTGGAGGCGGTCTGGTACCAGAGGGAGGACAAGACGAATCCCGGCGCGTCCGAAATCCCACAGACGAACATTCTCACCGCGGCGGACTGGCAGACGCCGGACTGGTACCGTCCGGTCGATTTCAACGCGCAGCATCCGGAAGGGTTCGCGGCGTATACGATCCTGGACAAGGTCGCGCCGGGCTGGGCGTGGATCAACGAAATCAACATCTGGGGCGGGCGCGATGCGGCGTGGCAGAACAAAGACGCCAAGGCGCAGTTCATCGAACTCGCGTTTCCGGCGGGCGCCGATTTGCAGGGGTGGGCCTTGCGCCTTTTGGAACCGCTCGCCGCGTCCAAGTCCGTCGTCACGAACACGCTCGTGCGTTTCGGCTATTTGGGCGCACCGACCGCCAAGGATTCCGCCTACGTGCAGTCGAACATGACCTTCGTGGTGGTGGGGTCGCCCGCGGCGCAGAGCAACGGCTATCTGAGGCGCGACAACGGCTCGCTCGATGCGGTGTGGGAGAAGCCGACCGTGGCGGGACAGGCCATGAGCCAATCCGGGGAAATCGTTCCGACGACGCCGTTCGCGTTGCAGTTCGTGCGCCCGAGCGGCATCGTGGAGCACGAACTCGTGGCGCTGGGCACGAACAAGTGGGACGGCATGGCGTACTACGAGAGTATTTACGGTCCGACGAACGCCGTGAACCAGATGAACGAATTCCAGCCCGGCGCCCGCTATTTCTATGTGGGCGTGGACGACAAGGATCGTGCCGCCGAAAAGCCGGTTCTGCAGGTCACGGGTTCGGGCTACACGGGCTCGGGGGCTTCGTTGAGTGTGCTTTACGACCACGGCGAAACCTCCAACAAGTGGGTGAACACGGCGCGGGCGACGCCCGGCCGCGTCAACGAGGGTCAGCAGATAGACCCGGACGCCATTCCCACGCCGAATGGCGAAAGCATCCGGATCGACGCGACACTCAACCTTACGCCCGGCCATATCCGCCAACGCATCGGCGACGCGGGCGATTTCACCAATGCGAGCCGCATCCTCTACATGAAGAAGGGCTCCGTGCACGGCACGAACATCACCTACGAGGTCGACAACTGGTACGAACTGCGCGACGTGATGACGAACGGCACGGCTCTGGCGTGGACGCCCGCCGGCACGCGACGCTACAGCGTGAACGTGGGGCGCGGCGTTTCGAACAATGTGACGGTCGTCGCGACGGCGCAGGTCGCGGAGAAGCTGCGCGATCTGGGTCTCGGCGCGGACAATCCCTATTCGCCTGCGGTCATCGACTGGCTGGAGAAGGGGACCGACGTCTACGGGAACGCGTGGCCGAACGCGGGTTCGGGTGAGATCAACCTCGCCGAATTCCACAGCCTGAGCGGCGCATTTGTCACGAATCTGTCTTTGACGACGATGTACTGGCTGGATATGGACCCGACCACGAACGGTCTGCGGCTGGTGGGCGGCATGGCCGAGCCGCCGCGCGAGCATCAGATCGCCTCGACAGGGACGGGCAGCGTCCTCACCAATCTGCGCATGGGCGTGAAGCTCTACATGACGAACACGCAGACCGCGGCGAGTTGGAGCCCGTACGTGCTGCGCGGGCTCGACCCCGGGTCGCATTCGCTCGCCTACGCGACGGATCCGGCGTGGATCAACAAGAACTGGACGAGCGCGACCTTCAAGGTGACGGGATTCCTCAACAACGGGTATTCGTCCATCAGCAATTACACGTGCTGGGTGCCGTTGCGCTGGTTCGTGTTCGGGGCGGATTCTTTCGACACCGACCACACAAGCCGCATCGAGGTGACGGATCCGTTCTCGCGCAGTTCGCCGACCGCAATCGGCAGCGACAGCTGGGCGGAGTGGGCGTTCGATCACCCCGACAACAAGCAGGCGTTTTATTTCTGGTCGCTGGACACGCGCATCAAGCCGGTGACCGTTGAACCTCTCAAACAGGAAAACTACTACAATTGGGATACGACACCATGAAGACGTGCAGAGACGGATTTATTCTGGGCGGCGCCGCGGCCGCGGCGCTGGCGTGCGGCTTGTTTGTCGCGGGCTGCTCGAAAGAGGCTCCCGAGGCGCCGGCCGACCCGTTCGACAAACCGCTTTCGCGCATGGAAGACAAGGCGTATACGGACGCCTTGCACGCGCGCATGGCGAAACGCGACGAGATTTTCACGCGCATCGAGGCGCTCGAGAACGCCATCAAGGCGGCGGAAGCGAAAGATCCAAAGTCAGAGGAAGCGGTCGCCCTGCGCAGCCGGCGCGAGGGTCTGCGCAAGGAGTACGACGCGAACAAGACGCAGACCGAACAGCTTATCCGGGCGCGCATTCTGCGCGAGAACGCGGCGATCGAGGCGCGCAAGGCGCGTGAAAACAACACCGGCAACATTTCTAGCAAGGGAAACTAAATCATGAAGAAACTGCTCAAAACATTGGTTTGCGCACTGGGGCTCGCGGCGGGTCTGTCTGCGCGCGCGGACAACGGCGACGTCTATGAAATCCGCCCGTGCAACGCGGCAGGCGAGACGATCGCGCCGCGCACGATTGACGATCCGCTCCAGAGCGGCCAGACGTTCTACTTCCGCATGCGCTTGATCGGTCGTTCGGACGTGGATATCAACGAGGCCTGGCAGGTCAAGTACGTAGGGACGGGCACGGCGGCGGTGTTCCCGTTGCAGATCGGTCTCTACGTGACCGATACGCCCGGCGGCACGGGTACGGGCCCCATTCGCTGGGCGACGCTTGTCAATGCGCCGGCCCCGCAGCAGATCAACGGGACCTACTACACGGACCTTATTTTCAGCTACACGGTCGAGCCGGGCGAGTTCGCCCTGCCGATCCGGCTCGCAGCGGACGCCACCAGCCCGATAACGGACGCGAATTCGTCGACAGCCTTCTATTTCGACCCTTTGACGATCGGGGCGTGGTCGATTGTGACGGACAGCGGAAAGACCTGCAACTTTTGGCTGTGGCAGCCCGACCGGACCGTACAGCCTCCTGAGACGGATAGCCCCTTGTCGGATATGACGTTGGCAAAATGCGGTTTCTACGTCCAGACGATCGACTTCGACAACAGCTGGCAGGTCGCCCAGACGGAGGCGGAACCGGTGTGGCGCACGATACACAAGAACTCCACGACGCCAAAGAACGGCATCGCCCCGAGTTTGACGGCGCGCGCAGCCGTTTCGCAGGCCGTGACGCTGTACGTGTGGTCTGAAGACGATTCGATCATCACCGTCGACGGCGGCGAGGCGAAAGAGCTCGCCACGGATAACGACGGCAGTCGCATCAGCACGCATGTCGGCAAGGTGACGATCTACGGCGGGGAGCTGACGGGGAATTTCACGCTCAAGGCGGTAGGCGCCGAGGGCGCGAAGACGAAGATAGTCCTGAGTTCCACGCCCTACTACACCATTTCTTCCAGCACCGGGCGCGTTGTGGATTACCTGACGGTTCCCGTCATGGTGGGCGAACCCCTGCCGCCGACCTTGACGGTGAAGACGAGCGCGAGCACGGTCGCGGCGGACGAGAATTACCTTTCCGCCAAGGCTTCGGTCTGGGTCGAGGCTTCGCAGGCGTATGCGGCGGGCGATGTCACGGTTACGATCACCCCCGAGGTCATCGGGCTTGCCGGCGCGTCGGCCGAGTATGTGCGGTTCGCGATGCAGAACCAGGCAACCAGCGTGCCGTCCGACTCCACAATCACCGTCACGCTCCCGGCGGGTGCGACGGCGACGGCGCCGGTGTACGCCTACTTCCTGCGTTCCGATTCCAAGACGGCGTCCGGCACCGGCGGCATCGAATTCAAGCCGTCTGTGGCGGATGCGGCGGCGGACGCCTATTTCACCGCGAAGAACGGCCCGACCGTCACGGTGACAAGCGCGCCCGAGGTTTCGGTGGGCAGTCCCTTCGAAGCGGTGGCCAACGTGGCGACGGATGTCGAAATCACGGTTGCAGACGCATATGCGGACATGGCGGATCGCGCCAAGGGCTACAAGATTTACGTGAAATATCCCGGCGCGACGGGCAACTCCTTCACGCAGTTGAGCGGCGTCTACTATGTGGGGCAGAACAATCTGCTCTATGCGCTGGAATCGGACGGTGCCGGCGGCTACAACGAGACGCTTAAGCTGCCGCAACTCAAGTTTCCCCGCGAGGCGGCCGAACAGGACACGCTGATCTATGTCGTTTCGCCGGTCAGCGGGCAGTCGAGCGCGAAAACCTATGCGTTCAAGGCCAATGTGCAGGCCGCGCGCACGATCACGATTACCGCGGACAAGGACGAGCCCTACACGGAAGGCGAGACCGCGACATTCAAGATTGCATTGAGCACCGCGAACGACACGGGCGCAAACCTTTACGCGTATCTGCGTCCCTCCGATTCCAGCATCGACGGCAACATGTTCAGCGGCATCAACGGTTTCAACGCGGTAATCGGGATGGACTCGCCCAAGGGCTGGAAGATCACGGGCGGCCAGTCGCAGATCGAGGGGAAGCTCCGCCTTGTCGACGGTGCCTCGGAAGATATCGGCGGCTTGGGTCTTTCCTTCGAAGTGGTGCTGGCGACGGACGAGTATTGGGACGGTACGGACGCCTCGAAGATCGTGTCGCTCTACTCGTCCGGCTCCGTCAACGTGACCGTCATGAATGTCGAACCGACGATCACGCGCATTGAAATGAACAATATCGAGGCGCAAGGGGACGGCTATCTGTTCCCGAGCCGTTTGCCGAAAGGAATGTCCCGCACCTTCAAGGCCGTCGTCAAAGACGCGGGTACGTACGACTTGACGAATGACGTCGAAACGCCGGAGGACAAGCGCTTCCAGACGAAGTGGACCGTGTCGCGCAACGGTATAGTCGTCACATCCGCCGATAATCCGAAAATCATACGCGGCAATCCGAACAAAGAGGCCAACGCTTTCACATGGACGTTCAATCAGTCCGGCACGTGGGAGATAAAGGCCCAGGTCAAGGACAAGGACATGGACGATTGGGCGCCCGCTTCCTATTCGGTGAAGGTCGAGGTCCTGGACAACCCGATTGTGGAAATCAAGCCTTCGGCGGAGACCTACTATGAAACCGAGCGCGGCGGCAAGATCGAAGTCGGTCTCAGCTACTGGGACGAACAGCAGGTCGATCCGCTGGAAGTCGAGGTGAAGATCGCGCCCAAGACGACCGTGCCGGAACTTAAAGTCAACCCCGGTCTTCTGAAGATCGATTCCGCGAACAACGACATCGTCGCGGGCTCGTACAGCTACGACGACGCCACGCGGACGACGACGGTTAAGGTCCGTCTGACGGGCACCGCGCCGGTGGAACTCGCCATCAGCGAAATGGACGGTACGATGGTGTCCTCGGTGGACGGATTCGTGGTCGACGCGCAGGTGACGTCCACGACAACGCTCCCGACGAGCGGCCAGCCGGCAAACGACTACTACACCAAGGCCAAGACGCAGCGCGTCTATGTCGAGAACGTGGCGCCGAGCTGCTCGTTCCAGCCGGCGGAAGCCAATACGAACGCCTGGGAGGTTTCGGGCGGTCTCGCCAGCAGCTATCCGATCACCTGGACGGTCCGGAGCGACGTGGACGCCGACTTCGGCACGACGACCGCGAACTGGCCGGAGGCGGGCGTGCGCGTCACGATCACGGGCTGCGACAATGGAGGGTCGTGGTATGTGACGGAGGCGACCTCGAGGAAGTTCGTGCCCGATTTCGGTTCGGCGCAGGGCGACCGCACGGTGACGGTCACGATCGAGGACAAGGACAGCGACGCCACGCCGCCGGTGACGATGACCTACAAGTATACGATTACCCCGTCCAAGTTCCTGACGCTCATCGCGGGCGGTCCGGCGGGCGCAACGGCGAACAATGAGGACTCGACAAAGTACGCGAGCGCGGTCGGCCGCGGCGAAGGTCACGTCTATGCGGGGTCCACGCTTGCGGGTGCGACGGCGTTCCGCCTCAAATGGAACTGCAGTTCCGATACGACACGCGACGCCTACGCGTTCGGCTACAAGGTCGGCGCGGTCGACAATGGCGGGCTGGACAATGGTCTGGACTGCGCGATCAGCTCGATTGGCGGCATGCCCGCCGC
>DJRS01000098.1 GCA_002440145.1 Verrucomicrobia bacterium UBA6354 | reverse complement strand
CTTTCTGTCGAAATAAAGAACAAAACATGTAGATATCTCCTGAAAATCGGAACGCCCGGGTCTGACATCCCCGTTTCGCCCGCTTTACGCGTCCGAGGGCGGTCAAAACGCCCCGAAGCGGGATGCCGGTTTTCATTGCGGACTCTAGACTTGCGCTTCCTAAGCCGCCCCTTCTCCATTTGGGCTTTCGCTCTCCACCCATCGGAACGGACTGTTCCGGGTGTCTCGTTCTATTGCACACTTTTCGCTTCGCTTTCCTTGAAGGCGCACACAGGAGGCGCAAAATATGGTATAATACTCCTTGAATATGAGTGATGGAGTAGGTATAGTCGAACAGAAGAAATTGTCCTTGCAGTTGCCTGCGGGGGGGTGGCGTCTTGCGTCCGGAGATGTCTTCAAGGAGATTGACGTCGCCTATGAAGAATGCGGCGCGCCGTTCACGGGCGACAATGCCGTGTTCATCTGCCATGCCTTGACGGGCGACGCGCATGTCGCCGGGATGCGCCCGGGCGAGCGTGCGCCTTCGGGCTGGTGGGACGGCATGGTGGGGCCCGGGCGCGCGATCGACACGAACAGGTGGCATGTCGTTTGCGCGAACGTGCTGGGCGGCTGCAGCGGCACGACGGGACCCATGAGCCGCAATCCCGATACGGGGCGTCCCTACGGGTCGCGGTTTCCCCGCTATACTTTTTCCGAAGCGGTCGACGTCTACCGGATGCTCCTGAAGCAGCTGGGCATCGAGCACCTCGCCGCGCTGATCGGCGGCAGTTACGGCGGCATGCAGGTCATGGACTGGATTACGCGCTGTCCGGACGAAGTGGACAAGGCGTGCCTGATCGCCACCGCGGCGACGTTGAACACGGAAGCGCTCGCGTTCGACATCGTCGGGCGTGCGTCCATAACGGAGGACCCGGCCTGGCGGGGGGGCGACTACTACGAGACGGGGGACGGGAAGGGGCCGGTCGTGGGGCTCGCTTCGGCGCGGCAGCTCGCGCACATCACCTACCTTTCGCGCGACCTCCTGCAGGCGAAGTTCGCGCGCGGCCTGCAGAAGAATTTCGTCGAGGCGCCGCCCGAGGAGCACAAACGCCGCGAACGCGAATTCCGCACCTATTTCCAGATCGAAAGCTATCTCGACCACCAGGCGACGAAGTTCATCAACCGGTTTGACGCCAACAGCTACCTGCACATCACGCGGACGATGGACCTCTTCGACGCCGGGGCGCGCTACGGTTCGCTGGAGGCGGCTTGCGCGCGCGTGAAGGCGGAGTGCCTCGTCGTGTCCTACCAGGGCGACATCCTGTTCTCGGTCGCGCAGTCGAAGGACATCGCCGCGGCGCTCCTGAAGAACGGCAAGCGCGTCACGTACTGCCATCTCGAGGCGGGCACGGGGCACGATTCGTTCCTGACCGACATCGACGACCTGTCGGGCCTCGTCGGGGGCTTCCTGGCGCCGCGCAAGCCGCGCGTGATGAAGTGGCAGAGCCGCCTCTACGGCAGCGTGGCGAAGATGGTCCCGCGGAAGGCGCACGTCATCGACATCGGATGCGGCGACGGGACCTTGCTCGACGTCCTGCGGCAGGACCGGGGGGCGACGGGGGATGGCGTCGAGATCGACATCGACCGGTTCAAGGAGGCCGTTTCGGACGGCAACATGCTCCTTTGGGAGGACGCCGACGAGGGGCTCAACCTCGCGAGCGACAAATCCTACGACATGGCGATCTGCTCGGATACGCTGCAGGAAGTCAAGAACCCGCGCGGCCTTTTGAGGGAAGTCCTGCGCATAGCGGACGAGGCGATCGTGTCGTTCCCGAACTTCGCGGCCTACCGGATCCGCCTGACGCTCGGGTTCAAGGGACGGCTGCCCGTCTCGAAGGCGCTGCCGTTCCAGTGGTACGACACCCCCAACATCCATTGCATCACGCTGAAGGATTTCAAGTCGCTTTGCGCGGCGGACGGGATCGAGGTGCGCGAGATAAGAGCCGAGTCGCGGCATCCGTTCGGCAAGTTTTTGCTGGCGCTCGGGCTTGCCAACCTGGGCGCGTCGCGCATCGTCGCGCGCATAGGGCGGAAAAGATGATTTGAAAGGACGAAAGAAATGAGTCAGAGCAAGCCGACACTGGTCGTTCTCGCCGCGGGCATGGGTTCGCGCTACGGCGGGCTCAAGCAGGTCGACCCGGTCGGTCCGTCCGGCGAGGCGATATTGGACTACTCGGTCTACGACGCCTTGCGGGCGGGCTTCGGGAAGATCGTCTTCGTCGTCCGCCGCGATTGCGAGGCGGAGTTCAAGGCCAAGGTGGGTTCCAAGTACGCGGGGCACGTTCCGGTGGAATACGGCTTCCAGGACGTGGCCGACTTGCCGGCGCCGTACGCGGCGCCGGCCGGGCGCACCAAGCCATGGGGCACGGCGCACGCCGCGCGCGCCGTGCGGAATCTGGTGCGGGGGCCCTTCGCGGTCATCAATGCGGACGATTTCTACGGGCGCGATGCGTTCGCGCGTCTCGGCGCGTTCCTGGGGGCCGCGGAAGAGACCCGGCCGCTTTCGTTTGCGATGGTGGGCTACAAGCTGGGGAATACGCTGTCGGAGAACGGTTCGGTCGCGCGCGGCGTTTGCTCGGTGGCGGCGGACGGGCGCCTTGCAGGCGTGACGGAGATGGCGAAACTCGTCCGGGCGGGCGCTGTCGCGGAGAACCGGGAGAATCCGGACGCGCCGGCGGAAGTCCCGCTCGACGCGCGCGTGTCCATGAATCTGTGGGGCTTCACGGCGGGGCTCTTCGCGGAGCTCGAGGCGCGATTTCCCCTCTGGCTGGCGCAGAATGCGGCAAAGGAAAAGAGCGAATGGTATCTCCCGTTCGTGGTTGACGAGCTCGTCCGCGAGGGGCGGGCGACCTGCCGCGTGCTGCCGACGGAGTCGCGCTGGTTCGGCGTGACCTATCGCGCGGACAAGCCGTTCGTCGTCGCGGAGATCGCCAAACTCGTCGCCGCGGGGGAATATCCGGACAAACTGTTTTGATGGAGGCGTGCGCAAGGTGATCGGCCGATTCGAATACCAGGGGTTCGTGGATGTGCATGTCCACTTCCGCGATCCCGGGAATCCGCGGGCGGAAACGTCCGCGACGGGGCTGGCCTGCGCGCGCCGCGGCGGGTTCGCCGCCGTCGTGGCCATGCCCAATACGGCGCCCGCGGGGGATTCCGTGGAGTGGGTCCGCCGGAACCTGGCGTTGCGGGGACCCGAGGGACAGCGCGTCTTCCCGTCGGCCTGTCTGACGGAAGGGCGCCGCGGCGAGAAAGTCGCGGAACTCGAGCGGTTGGCCGAAGCGGGCGCCGCATTCTTCACGGACGACGGTTCCTATGTCGAAGAGGCGAAGGTCATGGAAGAGGCCATGCGCCGCGCGGCGCGGTTGGGGATCGCCGTCTGCCAGCACGCCATGACGTGGAAAGGGCGGACGCCTGGCGTGATTCGCGCTTGCGCGCTCGCGCGCAGGCTGGGGCTTCCCGTCGTCGATCCGCAGGTCGAGACGGACGCCATCCGCCGCGATTTGGCGATTTGCCGCGTGACGGGATGCGCGCTCCACGTCCAGCACATTTCCACGGCGGAGGGGGTCGGGCTCGTCCGCGCGGCGCAGCGGGAAGGCTTGCCTGTCACGGCGGAAGCGACGCCGCACCACCTGCTTCTTTCCTGCGACGATTTGACGGCGGACGACGCGAATTTCAAGATGGCGCCGCCCCTGGGCTCGCGGGAGGACCGTGCGGAGCTCCGCAAGGCGGTGAAGGAGGGCGTCCTGATGTTCGCGACGGACCATGCCCCGCATCCGGCGGAGGCGAAGGACGGGGGATTCGCGAAGGCGGCGAATGGCATAATCGGGCTTGAAACGGCGATTGGAATCACGTACAAGGTCATGGTCGAGGAAGAAGGCATGGACCAGACGGACTGGGCGCGCGCATGGACGGAAATGCCGCGCCGGCTGTTCCCGGCGTCCTGTGCCCCGGCGTTGGAGGCGCTGCCGCCCACGCGCATAGAGGTCGGCGCGCCGCGCACCTGGCGTCTGCAGGCGTCGGCGAGCCGTTCCCGCAATTGCCCCTATGACGGAATGGTTTTCGATTGTCGGCCCGTTCAACCGGACAATCCATAAAGGAGGAGTGCAATGAATCGGTCTTTCTTCGACAAAGCCGCGGAGTGTTTCCCGGACAGCTGCTTCAAATCGGCGCCCGACTTGGGCATCGTGCTGGGGAGCGGGTGGGGCGACGCCCTCGAGATGGACGACGTGCTCGTGCGCGTATCCTACGCGGACATCGCCGGTTTCGGACCTTCGTCCGTGCAGGGGCATGCGGGCGAATTCATCCTTTATCGCCGCGGAGCCCGGCGCATCGCCGCGTGGTGCGGACGGCACCACTGGTACGAGGGTCTTGGATGGGAGCCGGTCGTTTTCCCGGTTGAGATGCTGCGGAGGATGGGGTGCGGTTCGGTTCTTCTGACGAACGCCGCCGGCGGAATCGACGACGCGTTGCGGCCGGGCGACTTTGTCGTGCTCAAGGACCATGTCAATACGGCGGGGGTGAATCCGCTGATCGGGCCGCACAACAGCGAGTGGGGTCCGCGATTCCCGGACATGAGCGAAGTCTATTCGAAGCGAGGGCAAGAGCTTCTTTGCGCCGGCGCCTATCGGCTCGGGCTTCGCGTGCTACGCGGGACCTATGCGTTTACGGCGGGGCCGTGCTACGAAACGCCCTCCGAAGTCCAGGCTTTCAAGCGTCTGGGCGCGGACGTGGTCGGCATGTCCACGGTTCCCGAGGCGACGTTCGCGCGCGCGTGCGGATTCAAGACGGCCGCGCTGTCGCTTGTTTCGAACCTGGCGACGGGCATCGCGCAGCACCCCCTCGGGCACGAAGAGGTCATGGCGGCCGGAGAGGCGGCCAAACCCCAGATGCGCGCGCTTATCGACGACTTCATATCGCGGCTGTGAATTTCGGGGATTCCATAGATGCATTCGTCTCCGCGCTGCGGTTTGAGCGCGGCATGGCCGAGAATACGTGCAAGGCCTATGCGCGAGACCTGCGCATTTTCGCGGATTGGGCCGCGGAACACGGCAAGACGGCGGCGGACGGCTTGTCGCGCATGGAAATCGCCCTGTTCTTCCAGGATGAACGCCAGGAAGGGCGAAAGGGCTCCACGCGCGCCCGGCGTGCGGCGGCCGTGCGACAGTTCTACCATTTTCTGCGCGAACGCCGCCTGATCCCGCGAGACCCCACGGAATTGCTGGATCCGCCCAGGAAGGAGCAGCCGCTCCCGCGCATTCTCACGGAGGCGGAAGTCTTCGCCATGCTGGATGCCGTAAACGGGAAGGATCCGCGCAGTCTGCGGGACCGGGCCTTGCTGGAGCTCCTCTACGGGTGCGGTTTGCGCGTAAGCGAAGCGTGCGACCTGGAACTGGACGATATCGTCGCGGACGGCGAGCTCGTGCGGGTCGTCGGCAAGGGTTCGAAGGAGCGCGTGGTGCCCATAGGGCATGCGGCCGGGCAGGCGATAAACGCCTATCTGGCGTCGGGGCGCGCGGCATTCGTGCGCGGCCGGGCGACCGAAACGCATCTGTTCGCGACGCGTCTGGGCGGTCCCTTCACGCGCCAGGCCGTCTTCAAGACCATCCGCCAGCGCGCCGCGGCCGTGGGCATCGCGCCCGAGCGCATATCGCCGCACGTTCTCCGGCACTGTTTCGCTTCGCACATGCTCCAGCACGGCGCCGACATTCGCGCGATCCAGGAGTTGCTGGGACATGCCGACATCGGCACGACGCAGATCTATACGCACGTCGATTCGGCGCGTTTCGGCGAAATCCACCGCAAATACCATCCGAGGGCTCTATGACCAAATTGAAACTCAACAAGGAATATGCGCGGCGCCACGGCGCGGTCGCGCTTCTCATGTGCGCGCTTTTCGTCTGGTTCGCGTATGACGGGCTGGTGGTCTATCCGCGCACGCCGGCGCGCGAACTGTACGTTTCCATAGAGAACGCCGAGCCGCCTCCCGGGTGCGACCTGGAGGCGTTCAAGACGCAGAAAACGCGCACGCAATATCTCTTCGCCGCGCTCGCGGCCCTGGCGGCGCTCGTCGTCGGCGGCAGGCTGGCGCGTGCGGCGCGGCTGGACGTCGCGTTCGACGACAAGGGCTTTGCATGGGACGGCCGTGCGTATGCCTACAGGGATATCGAGCATGTCGACGATCGCGCCTGGAAGAAGAAGGGCATATCGGTCGTGACGGTCGGAGGGCGTCGGTTGACGCTCGACAGCTGGCATCACACGGGCGTGCCGGAAATGCATGCGAAATTTATGGTATAATATGGAACGACGCGTTTGAGAGAGGAGATCCGACATGAAGTTCTTCAAGAGTGCATCCGTTAAAACCGACATGGTTCTGGTGTCGGGGCTGGCCGTTTTTTCCGCCTTGCTGTACGTCCCCTTTGCGGCGGACTACCTGTTCCCGGGGGAGAGTGCGCGCCTCGCCGTCGTTTGGCGCGGATTGGACATGGCGGACTATAACCTGTATCCGCTGCTGGCGCTCTTTGCGAAAGGGACGGGCGCCTCCAATCTTCTCGCTCCGCTGTTCGGGATTCTCGCGGTCGCGACGCTTTACTGTCTTGTGCGCACGTTCTTGCGCGTGCGTCTGTCGGACGGCGGGACCGAGCCCCAGGCGTATGCGTTCGCCCGCATCGGAGGCTTGGTCGCAGCCGTCGCCTTCGCTTTGACGCCCGCCGTGCGCGAGGCGGCCACGCACTTCGAGCCCCGCCTTTTCGATGCGCTTTGGGCGATGCTCGCGTTCGCGGCGCTGATTCCTCTGTCGGGGGCCTCCCGTGCCGCGGGGCTCGCGGGCGTGCTCGCCGCAGGCGTTTTGGCGGGCGCGGGATTCGCGGACAGCCTGCTGTTTGTCTATCTGCTGCCGCTTTACGTCGTTTTCGTCTGGATGTCGAGCGCGCGGAACGGACGGAATCCCGGGGGGGCGCTTGCCGCGTTTCTGGTCCCGTGCGTCCTGACGGCCGCCGTCTTCATTCCCTGCGCCATCGGCGATTTCTCCGCTTTTGCCGCCGATCAGACTGCTCGTTTGCGGTTTGATTTCGCCGTGAAAAGTTCGCTCGTCGTGCCGTGCTTTGCGATCGTCCCGGCCCTTGTCGCGCTCCTTGCGACGCGTCGCGCCTATACCCGCGGCGGCGGTTGGACGGGGTGGCTCTTCAACCTGTTCATGACGGTTCTGGCGATTGTCGCCTACGCCTCGCCGCTCGCGCCGTCCTCGGCGATGCGCCCCTACGGCATACTTCCCGTCGCGGCATCCGCCTTTGTCTCCGTCCTCGTCGCCTATATCGCGGTCTATTGGCTTGTCCAGGCGTTCCCGTCCGCCGCGCCGGCGTCGGATGCGGAAGAGGGGCCGCGTCTCGCGAAGATCGCCCGTCCGCTGGGTTTTGCCGCCGGAGGCGTCTTCGCGCTTGTCCTGGCCATCTCGTTCTTCTTCAACATATTCCTCGGCTTCGACGGCGACCGCGGCAGATTCGCCGACATCGCCGCGGAAAAGATTGTCTCCGATCTGGGGCCGCGTACGTGGTTTGTGACGGACGGCACGCTCGACGACCATTTGCGCTATGCGGCGGCGAAGAAGGGCAGACCGCTCCATCTGGTCTGCCTGCAGCGCGATTTCGACGCGAATTATCTCGCCCGCCTCGGTGAAACGGTGAAAGCGGCCAACCTGCTGGGCGAAAGGACGGACGATCTCGTCCTCTCGCTGAAACTGGGCATCTGGCCGTTTGTGCAGGACTGGTTCGCCGCGGACACCAACATTGCGCAGCGCGCCGCCGTTTTCGGCACGCCCGACCTGTGGCTTTATGCGGACAGGCAGCCCGTGCCCGAGTTCCTGTTCTTCGGCGCGGACCCCGAGCGGTTCGGCACGTTCTCCGCGTGGCCCGCGTACAATGGGCTCCTCGCCGCGCCCAAGGGATGGGGAAGCCACAGCCTGCCCGAGATAGACGACCCTGTCGTGCGCAAGCGTTTGAATCTGCGCCGGCACATGGGGCTTGTCGCGAACGACCGGGGCTTCTATCTGCAAACCGCCCGGACGGACGACCCCGCCAAGCGGGATGCCGCGGCTTTCGAGATGTACGAGCTCGTCCTCAATACGATCGACGCGGACAATATCAGCGCGCTCTTCAACGAACTCGGCATGGCGGACGAGGGCTATGCGCAGGCGGTCGCCAAGCGGCGCGAACTGACGGCCCGCATGAAAGCGGTCGTCGAAGACAAGAATCGCCGGTACCGCCTCGAGGGCCTCTCGATCTACTACGGCTACATACGCAATGCCGAGGTGTTTGCCCGGCTGGGCCTCGGTTGGGCGCGTTCGGGTCTTCCCGGCGAGGGATTGAACCAGATCCGGCGGGCGATCGATTTCCTTCCGGCCGACAATCGCACTTCAGCCCTCAACATGATGGCCGCCCTCTATGCGAGCGACAACCAGCAGCAGAAGTCGCGCGAGATTTACCGCGGGATATTGGCGCGCGACGCGGCGAATCGCGAAGCCTTGCTGGGGCTGACGCGTCTGGAGCTCGCGTCGGGAAATCTGGACAAGGCGGCCGGTTATCTCGAGACGGCCGCGGCCGCGGACGAATCCGATCCGCGCGTCCAGATCGAACGGGCGCTCCTCAAGCTGATGAAGAACGACACCGCGGGCGCCAAGGCTATTCTTCGCCGCTTGACGGATGCGAACGCGGGAGATATGCAGGCGTGGAGTTTCCTGGCGGCCACGGTCATGCGGCAGATCGACGGGACGAAGGATGCGAAGGAGCTCGCGAAGCTCGAAAAAGAGCTCTCGGAAGACATCCTGCCGGCAATGGAGAAGCAGGCGCGCGGCGCAAGCGACTACTATCTCCTGACCACGCGCGCCTTTGTCATGATGAGGAAGAACGACCAGGAGAGCCGCCGCGCCGCACGCGATGCCTTTATCGCCGCGGCGCGCGACCGTCCGGATCTCGCCGGCACGCGCGACATCATTCTCGGGCTGGATATCCAGCTGAATGACGCGGAAGACGCCGAGACCCAGGCGAAACTTGTCCTGAAGAGCAATCGCCGCGCCCCGCTCGCCAACTATGTCCTGGGCTCGCTCGCCTTGCGAAACGGACGCTATGCGGAGGCGGAGGGGTTCTTGCGCCGCAGCGTGGACAACGAAAAGCCGCTTGCGCTCGCCCTGAACGATCTGGCGGAAGTGCTCCGTCGCGACAAACGAGCAGGCGAGGCCATCCGCTTCGCGCGCAAGGCCACGGAGACGGATCCCAAACTCTACATCACGTGGGAAACGCTCGCGTCTTCGCTTCTGGACGGCGGCGGCGACCTGGACGAGGCCGAGCAAGCCGCGAAGAAAGCCGTTTCGCTTTCGAAGGGCGAAAACGGACGCGAGACGGATGTGCGCATGCTGATCACGCTCGCGCGCGTGCAGTTCGCGAAGAACGACGTCAAACGCGCCCGGGGCACCATCCTGAAAGTTCGCCGGCGCATGAACGAGCTCTCGCCGTACGAACAGCAGGAGTTCAAGGACTTCATGGAACGTGTCAAGTAGTCTTCTCATACTCGCGACCGCGCTTCAGGTCGGGCCCTTCTACGAACAGAAACCCGATTATGCGGCGTTGCGTCCGTTCTATTCGCGCGAAAGCGAGACGACGGACGTTTTGTGGCCGGTTTTCTCGGCGCACCGGGACTGGTGGCGGTTTTGCTGCATCGTGGACTTCAAGTCGCATGCGACCGATGAAGGCTACCAATTCTCCATTGTCCCGGTCTGGTTCAATGGCGTGGACAAGGGGACAGGTCCCTACATGGGGCTCTTTCCGCTTTGGGGCGCGCATCCGCACGTTCTTTTCATGTACGATGTGCGCTTTTGCCTGTGGCCGCTGTGGATGACGTACAAAATGCCGCGCCCGTCGCGCGCAGAGTGGCTGGAGACGACCTCCGTGCTGTGGCCTTTCTTCTCCTGGCGTTCGGACGGTTCCTGGAGCTTCTGGCCGCTGTACAGCCTGAACAAGCGACGCGAATCGACTTGCCGTGCGGCGCTCTGGCCGCTCGCCACCTGGGCGTCGTACGAAGAGGACCGGGATACCGCCGGCGAGGGGTGTTCGTGGATGGTCTGGCCGCTTTACGGGCGGGTGCGCCGCGCGCGCGAAACGCAGGATTTGTGGTTGCCGCCGTTCTTTTCCTTCGCCGAGACCGCTTCGCGCGGGGGGCTTCCGCCGCGCACGCGTCTGCGGTGTCCCTGGCCGTTCTTCGAGTATGAGACCGGGCCTTCGCGCCGCCGTCTCTCGATTTGGCCGTTTTACGAGTCGGACACGGCCCACTCCTACCTGACCGGCGAAGTTTCCTCCCGCGTCGTGCGCTTCGGATGGAAGCTCGTGGAACTCTACGACGACGAAACGCGCGTGTTTCCGTTTTATGCCTCGGGCCGCGGCCATTTCCGCCTCTGGCCTTTCTGGGAGTCGGAGACCGACGAAAAGACGGGCGTGTCGCGCGGACGTTTCCTTTCCCTTTTCCCCGTTCGCTGGGTGCCCGCCGTCGACCGCAACTGGTCGAAGTTCTGGACGTTCTACGAGACCGAAACGCGTCCGTCGGGAGAGACGCTCCACACGCTCTTCTGGGGACTTGTCCGCTGGCGGACGGGCGTGGAGGCGCCCCGGACCGAATGAAAGCCCGCGTGCTGGTTTGGCTGCGCGCGCTGCGCGTCGAGCAGTGGACGAAGAACGGCGTCGTGATGATGGCGTGGTTCTTCTCGGTCGCGGACGCGAGCCAGAAGGACATTGTGCGCGGCTGGCGGTCGTTCCTCCTGGCGTTCTTCATGGCGGGAGCGTTTTCGCTCGTGTCTTCCGCCTTTTATCTCTTGAACGACGTCTCGGACTACGAGACGGACCGCCTGCATCCCGTCAAGCGCCTGCGCCCGGTGGCGGCGCGGCAGATCTCGCGCATTGCCGCGATCCGCGCGGCGCTCGTCCTCTTTGCGGCGGGTTTTTCCTATCCCGCCTTGATCGTGATGCTCATCCCCTCGCGCACGCTCGCGTTCGGCACGATGCTGGCCTATACGGTCATGCAATGCCTGTACACCGGCGTCCTCAAGCGCGTTCCCTACGTGGACGTCGCGACGCTGGCGCTCGGCTTCGTCCTGCGCGCGGTGGCGGGCGCGGCGATCATCGCGGCGTACGTTTCGCCCTGGCTCCTGGTCTGCACGTTCACGCTTTCCATGTTCCTGGCTTTCTGCAAGCGCCGCAACGAGCTCGAAGTCGCGCGCGAATCGCGCGCCGTGCTGAAACGCTACCACCCGAAAGCGCTGAATCTGTGCATCGCCGTCGCGGGACTCTCGTCCGTCGGCGAGTATCTCGCCTATACTCTGCGTTCGCAAATGGGCCACCGCTTTCCGCTTCTTTGGACGACGTCGGTCTTCGTTTTGCTGGGCGTCCTGCGCTACATGCATCTGGCGTGGGGTGGAGGCGACGTGGGGCGTCCCGAACGCGTCCTGTTGACAGACAGGAAGTTGTGGTTGGCGCTCCTGGGCTATGCGCTCTCGGCGGTCGCCGTGGTTTGGTTTGGCAGATGAAAACATTGCTCGAAGAGTTGGCGGCGCGCCGCCGTTTTGGCATGAAGCCCGGACTGGAAACCCTCCGCGCGGTCCTCGCGTCCCTGGGCGATCCGCAGAAACGGGTGTGCGCCCTGCATGTCGCGGGGACGAACGGGAAGGGTGCCGTGTGCGCGCTCCTGGACGCGGCGCTCGCGGCGGCCGGCTGTTCGACCGGGCGTTACACCTCGCCGCACCTGGTCTCCCTCGAGGAACGCTTCTTTCTTGGGGGCGCGCCCGTGCCGCTTGCGCGCCTGGACGCGGAGGCCGGGCGCCTCCAGACGGCCGCATGCGCCGGTTTGACCTACTTCGAATATTTGACGGCTCTCGCCTTCCGTCTTTACGCCGCCGAAGGGCTCGATTATGCGATCCTGGAAACGGGACTCGGCGGGCGTCTGGACGCGACCAACCTCTGCGTACCCCGGCTCGCGGTCATCACGCGCGTGGGGCTCGACCACTGCGATTGGCTGGGCGACACGCTCGAGCGGATCGCCGCCGAAAAGGCGGGCATAATCAAGCCGGGCGTCCCGGTCGTCCTGGGCGCGAACGCGCCGGAGGTGCGCGCCGTCGTCGCCCGCCGCGCGGCGGAGGTCGGGGCGCCTTTCGTGTACGCGCCAGATTGCGTGCCGCCAGCCCGGATCCCCGCCGATCTGGCGTTGCCCGGCGCCTTCAACCGCGAGAACGCACAGACGGCCCAAGCCGCCCTGAAGACGCTTTTCGCCGCGAAACCCGCAGTCTATGCCGCGGCGCTGAAGGGCTTTGCCCGCGTCGCATGGCCCGGACGCTTCCAGCGCGTCGGGCGCTTCCTGGTGGACGGCGCCCACAATCCGCCCGCCGCGCACGCTTTGGCGGACGCCTTGCGCGAAGACTTCCCGCATGCGCGTTTTGAACTTGTGGCGGGGTTCTGCGCCGACAAGGACAGCGAGACTGTCCTTCGCATACTGGCGCCGTTCGTCGCGCGCGCATTCGCCGTGAAAACCTCCAGCCCGCGTTCGCTCCCGGCGGAGGAGACGGCGGCGCGGATGCGCGCGGCGGGCCTCGACGCTCGGCCCTTGCCCTCCCTTTCCGCGGCGCTCGCCGCGACGCGCGGCC
>DJRS01000078.1 GCA_002440145.1 Verrucomicrobia bacterium UBA6354 | reverse complement strand
TGGGCACGAGAACGGATCGCCTGTAGATGGGAAATTGCCAGTTAGTTTGATCTTTCTGTCGAAATAAAGAACAAAACATGTAGATATCCCCTGAAAACTGGACCGCCCCGGTCAAACATCGCCGTTTCGCCCGCTTTACGCGTCCGAGAGGCGGTCAAAACGCCACGAAGCGGGATGTCGGTTTCCATTGCGGCTCTTGTCTTCCGCCTTCGTGGTCGGACCTTCTCCTTATCGGGCGCTCGCCCTCCATTCCACCTGGAGCGACCTGTCCCGGGTGTCTCATCCTATTGTACGCTTTTCGGGTAGATTCGTTTATCTATTTTCCTCTTGCGCGTGCGCGTCCAATATGATATACTATCATCCGTTTCATTCACCGAACATGGAGAATACAGCAGAATGGTAAAGATCAGAATGCGTCGCACGGGTTGCACAAACCACGCGACCTATCGTATTGTCGCGGCTGACGAGCGCAGCCCCCGCGACGGCAAGTTCCTCGAGATTCTGGGCTGGTACGACACGCAGCTCAAGGACGACAATTTCAAGCTCGACCTCGAGCGCGTGGAGCATTGGCTCTCGAAGGGCGCCAAGCCCTCGACGACCGTCGCTTCGCTCATCCGTCGCGCGAAGAATCCGGCTCTCAAGCCGCATCACGCCCGCAAGGCGCAGCCCAAGGCTGAAGAGAAGAAGGAGGCTTGATAATGGGTATCAAGATTCTCGACAAGATCAACGCCGAGCAGACGGCCAAACTCGCGGACAAGAAGTTCCCCGAGTTCCGTGCGGGCGACATCGTGCGCGTGTCCATCAAGATCAAGGAAGGCGACAAGTTCCGCGTCCAGGATTTCGAGGGCAAGGTTCTCGCGATCGACAACGGCCGCAAGAACGTGACGGGCAACTTCACGGTCAGCCGCGAGAGCTACGGCGTGCGCGTGGAAAAGCTCTTCCCGTTCAACAGCCCGTGGATCCAGGCGATCAAGGTCGTCAAGCAGACGCCTTCGTGGCGCGCCAAGCTCTATACGGAGCGCACGTTCTGCTCGCACAAGGCCGTGCGCAAGCTGAAAAAGTGAAGACGGCGAATCGGTGACGAAACAAGGGCGGCGGTTTCTTCTTTGAAACGGCCGCCCTGTCTCTCTTGGGAATGGACAATCATGGCTTCCATAAATTGGTTGACGGTCGGGTTGCTGGTGGCTTCCAACTTCGTCATGGCGTGCGCCTGGTACGGACATCTGAACTTTCTCGCGAACAAGCCGGTCTGGCTGGCCATACTCGTTTCGTGGAGCATTGCGCTTCTGGAGTACTGCCTCGCCGTGCCGGCGAACCGGATAGGCGCGCGGACCATGTCGCTGGAGCAGCTCAAAGTCACGCAAGAAGCGGTGACGCTGCTCGTTTTCATGCCGTTTTCGTTTTTCGTCATGAAGCAGTCCGTCAGTTGGAACTATCTCGCCGCGCTCGTCTGTCTCGTGGGAGCGGTCTATTTCATCTTCCGGAGTTGAGGGAGGCGCGCGATGCAGTTGGAGTTGAACGGACTCGCCGTCGCCTGCATTATCGGCGACCGCCCGTACGAGCGGACGCTCGCCCAGACCCTGCGCGTGGACTTGTCGTTGACGCTGGATGCCCAAGCCGCGCGGACGGATGCGCTTTCGGACACGGTGGACTACGCCGCCTTGACGGAAAACGTGCGCCGGACGCTGGTTTCGGCCAAATGCTGGATGATCGAGCGCGCGGCGAAACTTGTGTTGGACGTCTGTTTTGCCGAGGAACGGGTCCAAAAGGCGCGTGTGCGCCTCGTGAAGGCGGGGGCGGTGGCGCATTTGGAGTCCGCCGCGGTCGTGCTCGAAGCGACGCGCGCGGAGTGGCGGAAAGGAGTCTTCTGAAATGGGGAAAAAGACGAAAAAGCTTCCGGACTACGAACTGGCCGGGATCGAGACGATTGCCCGCGGCGTTTGCATACAGGACGGGAAATTGCTCCTTTGCCGCGCCAAAGGCGGTAAAACGACGTATTTGCCCGGCGGCCACATCGAGTTCGGGGAGACGGGGCGCGAAGCGCTTTGCCGCGAGATCAAGGAGGAACTGGGGCTGAAGGCGAAAACCGGCGCTTTTCTGGGCGTCGTGGAGAACGCTTTCCTGCAGAAAGGCAAGCCCCACGCCGAAATAAACCTGGTCTACGAACTTCTTCTGGACGAAAAGGCGGCGCGGACGGCCACGGCGCAGGAGGATTGGATCGAATTCGAGTGGTGTCCGCTCGCGGAACTCGGCCAGGCGCACGTGTTGCCGTCCGTTTTCGAGGTCTTGGCGGAAGATCCGCACGCGCATTTCGAGGTTTGAGCATGCTCCACGTGACAGCTACCCCTATCGGGAATCTGGGCGACCTTTCGCCGCGGGCGCTGGCGGCGTTCCGGCAGGCGTCGCTGATCGCCTGCGAGGATACGCGGCGAACCTGGCAGCTTCTCGCGCATTTCGACGTGCCGCGTCCGGACATGGTTTCCTATCGCCAGGGGAACGAGGACCGTGTCACGGAGACGATCCTCGCGGCGCTTGCCGCCGGGAAAGAGGTCGTGCTGTGTTCGGATGGGGGGTATCCGGGCATTTCGGACCCGGGCTACCGCCTGATCCGGACGTGTGCGCAGCAGGGGATCGCCTACGAGGTGATTCCCGGGGCGAGCGCCGTCAATGTCGCCCTGCTGATGAGCGGACTTTCCACCAGTTCCTTCACTTTCCGCGGCTTTCCGCCGCGCGGACCGGGTGCGCTCCGCAATTGGTTCGCGGAAGACCGCGACCGGGAGCATACGCTTGTTTGCTATGAGTCGCCGTTCCGGATAGCCGCGACCTTGCAGGCGGCATATGAGGCGCTGGGGGACCGTGAGGCGGCGGTTTGCATTGAACTCACGAAACTCCACGAGCGTGTTTCGCGCGGCTATTTGAGCGATTTGGCGAAAGAATACGCCAATTTGAAGGTGAAAGGCGAAGTCGCGCTCGTCATCGCCGGGAACAATCCAAAGTTCCGCCGCGGCGCGGACGCCAAGGCCGCGGGCAGCATCCAAACGCCGGTTGGTTCCACGGGCCGGACGGCGAAGTGAAGGGGGCCGGTCGGCATGGCGCTGTCGCAAAGTCTTTTCACGCTGCAAGTGGGGTTCATCGGGTTTGTCGTCGGACTTGTCTTCTGGCGTTTCCCGCCGAAGAAGATCAACAGCGTGTACGGCTACCGCACGCCGCGGTCGCAGAAGGACATTGCCTCATGGCGTTTTGCCCAGCGTTTCAGCGCCAAGCTGATGGTTTGGACGGGTCTGGCGAACATGGGCATTTGCCGGGTGTGCGACAGCGTGTTGTGCCGGATGGATCTTCCCGGAGCGGTCCGGACGATCTATGAAGCCTTGCTTGTTGGGATCTCGGCCATTGCCTTGTGCGTGTCGGTTGTTCTTCCGACGGAGATTGCCCTGGCGCGCCGGCAAAAGCTTTGACCGTCGATTGGGAAAGCGGGTGGGCGGGGGCGTCGGAAGGTCGGCAAACGGCGATCGGGGCCTTTGTTTTCGTGTACGGCCGGACTTTGCAAGACGGGTGTTCCCGCCGGGTTCGCGCGCGAATTTTCCGGCAAAAGAATGGGGGCGATCGCACGCAAAAAACCAAGCGGACGGTTTTTCCGCCGCCCCGGCCCGCTTGCTTCCGCGATCGGCGCTTTCCGCATTTCTTCCGGTATGGCGCGAATGGCGAAGATTTGGTATAATACTCCGCAGAAATGGCAAACAGTCGACAAAATCATCATAAGGGTCCGCGCGAACTGGTTACGGGCGGCGAGTGGCTTTACGGGCGCAATCCCGTCGAGGAGGCGCTCGCGGCGGGACGGCGCACGGCGACAGAGGTCGTTCTTCCGCCGGCGTCGCCCGACGAGGACGGCCAGATCCGGCGCATACGCGACGAAGCGCATGCGCGGCGCATCGTCGTGCGCACGATGGAGCGCGCCCAGCTCGACAAGCTGACGCGGTTCGGGCATCATCAGGGCGTGGCGCTCAAGACGTCGGGCTACCCCTACGTCGGCTTCGAGGAGATTCTCGACGCGGCGCGCGAAGACGAGAACGCGCTCGTGGTCGTGCTGGACCATCTGGAGGATCCGCAGAACGTCGGCTCGATTCTGCGCACGGCGTGCGCGGCGGGCGCGACCGGCGTCGTCATCCCCGAAGACCGCGCCTGCGGCATCACGCCCGCGGCGGTGCGGGCGAGCGCCGGCGGGGCGGAACACGTCAAGGTCGCCCATGTCGTGAATATCGTGCGGGCGATGGAGGATCTGAAGGCGGCGGGTCTCTGGCTCACGGGGCTCGACTGGGGCGAAGACGCCCGCCTGTACACGGAAGTCGATTTCAAGGGCCGCGCCGGGCTCGTCGTGGGGGCGGAAGGCAAGGGCCTTTCGCGCCTCGTGCGCGGCAGGTGCGACTTCATCGCCGAACTGCCCATGCCGGGCGGGTTCGAGTCGCTGAACGCGGGCGTCGCCGCGGCCGTCGCGCTTTACGAGATTCTGCGCCAAAGGAGAAAATGATGGACAAAAAGCTTTACATCAACCCGCCGCTCGTCGATCGCGCGTACGATTGGCGGAGCGGCCCGCAACCCAAGACGCGCGCGGAACTCGACGCGTTCTTCGCGTCGGACGCCATCCGCGCGGTGAAGCGGCAGATCTGCGAGATGGGACGTCGCATCTACGCGCGCGGCTATACGGACGGAAACGGCGGCAACATCTCCGTGCGCGTGGGCGAAGATCTGATTCTTTGCACGCCGACGCTCTGCTGCAAAGGCTTCATGAAGGAAGAGGACATCTGCCTCTGCGACATGTCGGCGGGTCAGCTGTGCGGCTACCGTCCGCGCACGAGCGAGGTGCGGGTGCACATCGCCATGATGAAGGCGACGGGGATGAACGCGTGCATGCACTGCCATCCGCCGCACTGCAACGCCTTCGTTTTCGCCGGCATCGTGCCGCCGAACGGCATCAACCCCGAAGCGGACATCTTCCTCGACCAGATCCCCCTCGCGCCCTACGGGACGCCCGGCACGGACGAGGTCGCCGACCGCGTGGCGGAAGCCGCCAGGAAGTCGAACGTCGTTTTCATGGAAAACCACGGCATCGTCTGCGGCGGACGCGACGTGGAGGAGGCGGAGTGGTTCGCGGAGAACGCGGACGCCTACTGCCAGGTTTTGCTTCTGGCGGCGGGGCATGGCGAGAGGCTGCAGCAGGTCGGCCGGAAGTCCGTTGAGGAGTTCCTCGCCATCCGCCGCGCGATGGGGCTGTCCACGCCCGACCAGCCGCTTTACAATACGCACGTCTTCAACGGCTACCGCATGAAGACGATGGCGCGGTGAAGGGCGGAGCTTCCCGGAAAATTTTCGGAATGCACAAATAGACAAAGGAGAAACCAAATGGTCAATCGCATCATTCTCAACGAGACGTCCTACCATGGCGCCGGCGCCATCCAGAGCATCGCGACCGAGCTCGCCAACCGCGGACTCAAGAAACCGATCGTGTTCTCGGACCCCGATCTGATCAAGTTCGGCGTCACGAAGAAGGTGACGGATCTCCTCGACAAGGCGGGCGTCAAGTACGCGATCTATTCCGAAATCAAGCCGAATCCGACGATCCGGAACGTGAAGGACGGGGTCAAGGCGTTCAAGGCGGCGAAGGCGGACGCGATTATCGCCATCGGCGGCGGGTCCTCGATGGATACGGCGAAGGCCGTCGGCATCATCGTCGCCAACCCGAAGTTCGCGGATGTGCGTTCGCTCGAGGGCGTGGCGCCGACGAAGAATCCGTCCAAGCCCATCTTCGCCGTGCCGACGACGGCCGGAACCGCCGCGGAAGTGACGATCAACTATGTCATCACGGACGTCGAGAAGCACCGCAAGTTCGTCTGCGTGGATCCGCACGACATTCCGGTCGTGGCGTTCGTCGATCCCGACATGATGTCCTCCATGCCCAAGGGGCTGACGGCGTTCACGGGCATGGACGCGCTCACGCACGCGATCGAAGGCTTCATCACGAAGGCGGCCTGTCCGATGACGGACATGATGCATCTGGAGGCGATACGGCTCATTTCCGCCAATCTGCGCGATGCGGTGGCGAACAAGCCGTCGGGGCGCGCGGGCATGGCGCTCGGGCAGTACATCGCGGGCATGGGATTCTCGAACGTCGGCCTGGGCATCGACCACTCGATGGCGCACGGGCTCTCCGCGCTCTACGACATGCCGCACGGCAAGGCGTGCGCGATCCTGCTCCCGACGGCGATGAAGTTCAACGCCTCCAAGACGGGCGACAAGTACCGCGCGATCGCGACGGCCATGGGCGTGGCGGGCGTCGGCAAGATGACGCTGTCCGAGGCGCGCAAGGCGGCGATCGCCGCGGTCGAGAAGCTCTCCTCGGACGTGGGGATCCCGAAAGACCTCAAAGGCGTGCTCAAGAAAGAGGATGTCAATTTCCTCGCCGAGAGCGCCTACGCCGACGCGTGCCGCCCGGGGAATCCGCGCGACTGCACGGTCGCGGATATCGAAAAACTGTACAAATCCCTGATGTAAGCATGGCTACCGAACAACGTACTGGCGAGTCCACGGTGGTGGCGGCGCTCGAGAAGATCGCCGCGCACAAGGGTGAATATTCCTGCGAAACGGAGCAGCTCGGCGAATGCCGGATCCTGTCTCCGGTCCGCCACCACGAGTTCATCCGCGACGGGGAGCGCATCCTCGTCACGGAAAACGAATCGTAT
>DJRS01000077.1:2670-9179 GCA_002440145.1 Verrucomicrobia bacterium UBA6354 | reverse complement strand
ATGAGAAAAAATTCTCATGGGCATGAGAACGGGGCGCCTGCAAACAGGGAATCGCCCGTTAGTTTGATCTTTCTGTCGAAATCAAGCATTAAACATGTAGATATCGCCTGAAAACGGGCCGCCCCCGGTCGGGCGTCCCCGTTTTGCCTGCTTTGTGCGGCCGAGAGGGGGTCAAAACGCCCCGAAGCGGGATGCCGGTTTCCATTGCGGGTTCTAGCCTTCCGCTTTCGCGGTCTGTCCTTCTTCTTTTGGGCTCTCGCTCTCCATCCATCGGAACGACCTGTCCCGGGAGTCTTACCCTGTTGTACGCTTTCCGGTGCGGCGATTTTCACGTTTAGACTTGAATTCTTCGATATCTTTCGGTATAATATACGGCAAATGGCAGTCGAATAAAGAGAGATAATGAAGTGCCCGAAATGTGGAGTTGCGGACGATAAAGTCCTTGATTCGCGCACGGCGCGCGACGGCGCGGCTATTCGCCGCCGCCGGGAGTGCCTTGCCTGCGGTTATCGTTTCACGACCTACGAGGAAATCGACCGCGAGGGCTTGCTTGTCATCAAGCGGGACGGGAGGCGCCAGGCGTTCGATCGCCAGAAGCTTGACAAGGCCATCCGGCGCGCATGCGGAAAGCGCCCCGTGAGCGACGACCAGATCCGGACGATGATCGACCATGTCGTCGTGGCGCTAGACGGCGACGAGGCGCCTTCCGACGCCATTGCCGAACTGGTCATGAAGGAGTTGCACGACGTCGACGAAGTCGCGTACGTGCGTTTTGCGAGCGTTTATCGCCAATTTACGGATGTCGCGCAGTTTCTCTCGGCCATAACGGAGATTGTAAAGAAATGATAGTGAACTACCAACGACCACCCGTGCGCATAGCCTTGATGGGGCTGGGGCGGACCTTCTTCGAAGAACACTATCCCGTCTTCAAGAAGTATCCTTCCCTTTTCCGGGTTGTGGCGGCATGCGATCTTATGCGCGAGCGGCGCGACTTGATAGCCAAGGACTTCCCGGAATGCCGCATGTTCCGGCAATATCCGGACATGCTGGACGAGCGGGAAATCGACATAGTGGACGTCACAACGCCGACGGCGGACCACGTGAAGCACGCCATGCAGGCTTTGGATCGCGGATTCTGGACGTTGCTGGAGACGCCGCTGGCGACATCGGAGGACGAGACGCGCATTCTGCGCGGCGCCGTCCAGAAGTCGAAAGGGCGCTTGCTGCCCGTCCAGCGCGGGCTTTTCGCGCCGGACTTTCTGCTTGCGCGGCAGATGATGCTGGATCCGCGCATCGGCGAAATCTATTCCATCCGCGTGCGGCAGGAGGATTACGTGCGCCGCGACGACTGGCAGACGGTCAAGCGGCTGGGGGGCGGGGCCTGCTATTATGCCATGACGGACTTGATCATGCAGACGCTCAAGCTTTTGCCCATGCCGCCGTTCCAGATGTGGAGCGATCTGAAGCGCGTGACGTCGCTTGGCGATTCGGAGGACTACGTCCACGCGAACATCAAGACGCGGGGCGTCGTCTCGGCGGACATCGAGTACAATGGCGGCGTTCTGGCGCCTTGCCGCGAACCTTCGTTCACGATTCGCGGCACGCTGGGCGAATTTCGCGTGATGGCGGGCGCGCGCGAGGGCGTGCTCACGGCGGTGGATCCGGCGTACAGCTTTCCGCGGCGGCGTTCGTCCGTCCGCACGCCGCCGCTGGAAGACCTGCACGAGGATTTCAAGGTGCTGGAGACGCGGGTGGCTTTGCCGGAAGGTTCGCTGTACGGGGCCGACGCATTCTGGAAGTGCGTCTACAACACGGTGCGTGTCGCGGCGCCCTTCCCGGTCCAGCTCGACGACGCGTGGGCAGCCTTGCGGTACGCGCAGATAATGAAAGACGCCAGTCCTTTTGGACGTCAGGGGGTTTGATCGTGACGCAGAGCCTGGAAGATTACATCGAGACAATCTATATTCTCGCGCGCAGCAAAAAGGGGGCGTACGTGCACGATGTCGCCGAGAAGCTGAACGTGAAGATGCCCAGCGTCGTCAAGGCCATCCGCGAATTGAAGGATCTGGGGCTTGTGACGCAGGAACCGTACGAGGCCATCTTGCCGACGCGCAAGGGAACGCAGGTCGCCAAGCTCATTCTGGGCCGCCATCTCCTTCTCCGCGACTTCCTGCTCAAGCTGGGGGTCACCGAAGAGATCGCCGACCGGGATGCGTGCCGCATGGAACACGTTCTCTCCGCAGAGACGATGGAACAAATCCGCTTGTTTACCGAAGGGTCATCAAAACAATGAAAAGTCAGATTAATACGCTTCGCCAATTGCAGGAGCTCGTCCTTACGCGCGACGAACACCATCAAACCGGCGACGGCAGCCGGCTGGACACGCTGAACGACATTATCGCCGAATTGGGCGGCAAGCTGGATCCGCAAGTGCGCGGGCTGTACGACCGCCTCTACAAGAAGAGCCATATCGTGATTTCGGCCATGACGAACGGCTGCTGCGCGGTGTGCGGCATGCAGGTGCCGATCGCCCAGGCGCAGCAAGTCCGGCTGGCCCAGCATCTGGTGACCTGTTCGAACTGCGGCCGCATCCTTTTCGCGACGGCCGCGGACGAACCCGCGAATATCGCCGAAAAGGGCGAACGCGACGACGTCAAGACGGGCATTTCGCGTTTCAGCGCCGAAGAGCTCGTCATCTCCGGGCTGAAGGCCGCGACGCGCGAGGAGGCGATCGCCGAGCTGGCCTTGCGCATGGAGCAGAACAAGTTCATTTCCAACGCGGAAGCGATGGTTTCGGCGGCGATCCAGCGCGAGAACGTCCTTTCCACCGCCTTGGGGGGCGGCATCGCCTTCCCGCACGTGCGCGGCGTGGAGGGCGGTGCGCTGACGATGGCCATGGGCGTCTCGCACAAGGGCATCGATTGGGACGGCGAGAAGGTCCACATTGTCTTCCTGTCGGCGATCCCCGTCGCGGTCTCGGCGTTCTACCTGCGTCTCATGTCGGGCATCATGCAGGCTTACGACAAGAAGGAAAACTACGATGCCGCGCTCGCGGCGAAGAATGCGGGCGCGCTCTGGCGGAGCCTTGTGAAGGCGACGCACCGCACCATCAGATGACGGTTCCGAAACGTGCTGTCCGCCGCGCGCTCGTCCTGCTCGCGCTTGCCGGTCTCTCCGCCGCGTCCGCCGCGGAGAGATCCGCGCACCGGGCGACGGAGCCCTATGTCGGCGCGATCGCCGTGGACGCCGACTCGGGGCGCGTGCTTTTCGCCGACCATGCCGACGCGAAAGGGTATCCGGCGAGCGTGACGAAAATCATGACGGCCTATTTGGCGCTGGATGCCATAAAGGAAGGGCGTCTTTCGCTCGACACGATGGTGACGGCTTCGCCCACGCGGACGAAAGAAGACGTTGAGCTGCGCAAGCCCAGTTGCATAGGCATGCGGGCCGGAGAGCGGCTCGCCGTGCGCGAGCTGCTTGTTTTTCTCATGGTGAAGAGCGCAAACGACGGAGCGATTTTCCTGGCCGAGGCTTGCGCCGGGGACGTCCCTTCGTTTGTTGCGCGCATGAATGCGCGTGCGCAGGCGTTGGGGATGAAGGATACGGTCTATTACAATCCAAACGGCATGCCGCCCTGGCCGCGCTCGGACAGGCGGTATAACGTCTCGACCTGCTCGGATCTCGCGAAACTGGCCCGCGCTTTGCTGAAAGAGCATCCCGAAATATTGGACTACTCCTCCCTCAAAAGCGCCAAAGTGCGCGTTCCGGTTCCCGTACGGGGGAAGAGCGCGCGCGAATGGAAGCCGGCCGTCATCTTCAACCACAACAACATCATGGTGAAAAAGAACCTGAAGGTGTTCAATCCGGACGGAACGGAAGCCGTGGACGGGCTCAAAACCGGCTATATCGACCTTGGCGGCAGTTCCATCGTCTTGACAGGCACGCGCAAGAACCGCCGTGCGATCGTCGTCGTTCTGGGAGCCGCAAAGGCGGCGACGCGCGACGAAACGGCCCGCAATCTCCTGGCAAGCGCCCTGGACGCGCTCGCCTGGTAGGGCAAATTGCGTTCGGCGGCGTCTGCCCTATTCCGTCCGGCGGCTGGATATGGTATAATAGTGGACATGTCTGAGAAGATAGCAGTCTATCCCGGGACGTTCGATCCCATGACGAAGGGTCACTTCGACCTTATCGTGCGCGCCGCGCGCCTGTTCGACAAGATCATTGTCGCCGTGGCGGCCACCAGTACGAAGAAATATGCGCTGTTCCCGGCGGAGGAGCGCATGGATATGATCCGCGAAGATGTCGCGGCGGCGGCGCTCGCGAATGTGGAAGTCCGCCGGCTGGACGGATTGCTGGTCGATTTCTGCCGGGATGCGGGCGCGCGGATTGTCTTGCGCGGCGTGCGGGCCTACAGCGATTTCGAGTACGAGTCGCAGCTTGCCTTCACCAACCGGCGGCTCTCGGGCGATTTGGAGACGCTCTTCCTGATGCCGAGCGCCCAGCTTGCCTACGTGACGGCTTCGACGGTCCGGGAGCTGGCGAGTTTCGGCGGGGATACGGCGCCGTTCGTGACGCCCGCCGTGGAGCGGCGTCTCGCGGCGAAACGCGCGGAGCGGATGGGGGGCGTGCAATGAAAGCCCGTGTCGCTCCGCATGTCGCCGAACTGCCCAAAAGCGGCATCCGCAAGTTTTTCGACATTGTCGCCCAGTCCAAGGACGTCATCTCGCTCGGCGTGGGCGAACCGGACTTCGATACGCCGTGGCACATTTCGCGCGCCGCGGTGACCTGTCTCGAGAACGGCGGCACGCACTACACCTCCAATCTCGGTACACCCGAGATCCGCCAGGCGATCGCGCGCTATTTGACGCGGCGGTTCGACGCGACATTCGATTGGCGGAAGGAGATCCTCGTCACGGTGGGCGTTTCGGAGGCGATCGACCTCGCCATCCGCGCACTCTGTTCGCCGGGCGACGAGGTTCTTTACCACGAGCCGTGCTTCGTGAGCTACGGCCCGACGATCCGCCTCGCCCATGGCGTGCCCGTGGCGGTGGAGACGCGCGCGGAGGATGCCTTCCGCCTGACCGTCGCGGCGCTGGAAAAGAAGGTCACGCCGCGCACGAAGGCCCTCCTCCTGAACTTCCCCTGCAATCCGACCGGGGCGACCTTGGCGAGGGAAGATTATCTCGCCATCTTGGACTTCTGCAAGCGCCATGACATCATCCTGCTGGCGGACGAAGTCTACAGCGAACTCAACTACGACGCGGCGGACGGCGACAAGCTCTGTTCCTTTACGTCCTTCCCCGAATACCGCGACCGCGTCATTCTGCTGAACGGCTTTTCGAAGTCGTGGGCCATGACGGGCTACCGTCTCGGCTACGCCTGCGGACCGACGGACATCATCGACGCGATGATGAAGATCCACCAGTACGGCATCATGTCCGCCCCGACATTGGCGCAGGCGGCGGGCGTGGAAGCCATGGACTTCGGGGATGCGGACGTGGCGCGGATGCGCCGAGAGTACAAGAAGCGCCGCGATTATCTCGTGCCGGCCTTGAATGGGCTGGGGTTGAAGACGCTGATGCCCAAGGGTGCGTTCTACCTCTTCCCAGATGTGCGTTCCTCTGGGCTTACGAGCGAGGATTTCGCCATGCGGCTCTTGAAGGAACATGGAGTCGCCTGCGTGCCGGGCGAGGCGTTCGGCGAATGTGGACGGGGCTATGTGCGCATAAGCTACGCGACGAGCCTGGAAAAGCTCCAAAAAGCCATGGCGCGCTTCGCCGACATGCTTGGTCGCAAGTTGTGAGGATACTCGTCTACAAGAACAATCTGACGACGGGCCGCGGCGCGGATCGCGCCGTTTGCACGCTTTGCGGGCTGCTGGCCGCGGCACATGAGACCGTTTTGGCGACCGACGCCGCCGGCGCGCTGTCCTGCCCGGTCGATTCGCGCGTGCAATTGAAACGCATTCCGCTTTCCGTGGATGCCCTGCGTACGGCTATCGAAGAGACGCGTCCGGACGTGATTCTCTCGACGGGGACGGACGAGATAAACGACCTGGCCGCGGCGTTTCCGGCGAAGTTTCCGGCGCCGGTCGTCCAGCAGTTCCACATCTATCCGCCCGGCGCCTTCAAGCCGCGGCGGTGGGTGCGGAACGCGCGCACGAAGCGGGCGCTGCGGCGGTGCGCGGCGATTCAGGTGCTTTTGCCGGGGTATGTCGATTTGGCGCGCAGGCTCCTCCGCTATAAGGGAGTGGTTCGGGCGATCGGCAATGCCGCGCCCGGAATCGACCCGCTCCCTCCGTCCGCCGATCCCGTCATCCTCTATCCCGCCGCCTTCCACAAGGACAAGAGGCAGGATCTGCTCATTCGCGCCTTTGCGCGCCTCAAACGGCGCGTTCCGTCCGCGGAACTCGTCCTCGCCGGGACCGGGAAACCCCAGGAGCAGGCGAGACTTCGGCGTTTGGCGGACAAGCTCGGCATTGCGAAAAGCGTCTCCTTTCCGGGCTATCT
>DJRS01000077.1:0-2499 GCA_002440145.1 Verrucomicrobia bacterium UBA6354 | reverse complement strand
GGGCATTCTCGCGTCTAAACCCGACCCGAAGGCGTATGCGGCGGCGCTTTATGTCGGACTCGAGAAGGCCCCGACCTACCCTGTGCCGCGGACGGCGCTGGACGCCTACGCGTCCGCGGCGATTGCCGGACAATGGGAGTCGCTTTTGAAGGAGGTGGCTAAATGAACACGGAATGGACTCTTCCTTTCCGCGTTCCGCACCGTACGTGGTGGTGGCCGCGTCTCCCGAAAGAACGCGCGGCGGTTTGCATGCTCCATTCTGTCGGAAACGACCTCTCCTTGCCCGATTGCCCGCCGAACAATGCCATCGAGCCGGAGAATCTGCGGCGCGTTATTGAACTCCTGCACCGGGCGGACTATGCCTTCACGACGTTCGGCGCGGCGTTTGCCGATGAACAGGGGCGGCGACAGACGGAAGGGGGGCCGCGACGCATCTGCTTGACGTTTGATGACGGATTCGTGGACAATTACACGAATCTCCTGCCGATTTTGCGGGAAATGGGTGTCCCGGCGACTGTTTTTTCGACGAACCGCGGCGAAAGGGATGCACATTTCCTTTCGGCGGAACAGTTGCGGACGCTGGACAGGAGTGGACTCGTGGAAATCGGCGGCCATACGGCGAACCATTGCTGTCTGCTTCATGCGGACAAACCGACCGCCCGGCGCGAAATCGTGACGAACAAGCAGTGGCTGGAATCCGTTCTGGAGCACCCCATTGTCAGTTTTGCATACCCGCGCGGCGAATATGACGCGGAAATCGTGCGTTTTGTGCAAGAAGCCGGCTATAAATGCGCCGCGACAATGGAGAAACGCCAGCGCAAACCGCCTGTGGACGCCTTCCATGTCCACCGCCAGATCCTGCCGCGCGGCAAAACACCTTACGAACTTTATCTGCTCGCCACGCGCGAGAAATACAGGATTTGAGAGTTGTGCGCCATGCCCAGAAAGTGGATGTAAACAGTTGATTTCAGGAGAAAACGGGAAGATGTGCAAACCACAAGAGCAATTGGCGGCAGGTTTATACGCGTTGATGGAGACGTTCGAACCCGGGAAGCCCAAGTCCACGCGACGGGAATCCGTGCCGGCCGAGTGGGAGGAGGTCTCGGATCTCGAACACATGCCGCAAAACCCGCGCGTGAGCGTTCTCGTGACGGCTTACAATAACGCCGCGACGCTGGAGCGGGCGGTCAAAAGCGTTGTAGGGCAGAGGACGTCCTTCCCGTTCGAAGTTCTGATTGGCGTGGATGCCTGCGCGGACGATTCCTGGAAAGTCGCCCAAAGTTGCTGCCGGAGATGGCCCGACAAAGTGCGCGCGTTCCATCCATCACTGAATGTCGGCTATGAAGCCAATCGGCGGCATTTGTACGCAAAGTCCCGTGCGACGGGCGGATTTCGCGGGGGCGGCTATTTCGCCTATTGCGAGGCGGACGACGCGTGGGATGTATGCGACACAAAGCTGGAAGAGCAGGTCGCGTTACTGGAGAAGGAACACAATTGCATTGCGTGCGTAGGCAGCGTACGCATATATGAACGGGGCAGATTGGCCAGTGCGTCCCAGCCAGCCTATCATAAACATAAGATCCCCCGTTATCAGATAGACGGCTTGATATTTCATACCACGACATTTCTGATTCCGCGCGAGACACGGGAGTCCTGCCACAAATTGGCCCCTGGGTTGCCTACATGGATGGATTTGTGCATTTTGAGGGTGCTTTCCTGCGTGGGGCCGATAGCCTACTGGCCCAAAGTCGGTAGCACCTATTATCATACGGGAGAAGGCATGTACGATCAACTTGGCGCGACGCAGCGTCTGATCTGGGCTTCGCGCTATATTGCCGAATTGCTGGAGGCCGGGCGCGATTCCCATATCCCCGGCATGGTGGCGTTCTACCTGTTCAAGATTTTCAAGTACAAGACGTCTAGTTCGGGATTGTGGGAGGGCGCACCGGAGCTGATGCAGCGCATCATGAAAGAGATTTCCCGTTGCTTGCCTTGGACGCCACGCGGCGTTCTGGTCAAACTCAAGATCGCGTTTCTTGGGCCTAGTCGCAATCGTCTGCGTGGTTTGCGCAGGCTGGCAGAAAAGGAGAATTGAAAGATGAGGTTCTACTCCAAAATTAGTGGAAATGGCGAAATGGGTTTGGGGTTGCGAGATTGAGTTTCCCGGCTACAAGGTAGATCATCGCGGAATATCCCTCGAAGGTATGATAGCCCCTTGCCTTCCGTTTGGCCGCTTGAACCATTGCATTAATCCTAGAAATCGCAGTAGGAAGGCTGGAATCGGGTCCGTGGACTTTGCTTCCGGCGGGAAGCACGCATGCGGCTGCCGTCAAACGGCTGAAATCGAAGCCGGCGGAGAGGAACTCCCTTTTCGTGCCTATGGGAAAGACTTCTTGCAGCCACGAGAATGGAGTTTGTCCGGGGCGGGACGGGTTGCCGCGATTGACCGTGTAGGCGAAGACCCCCTGTCCTACCCGGCTGCGTGGCGTCACGAACAGA
>DJRS01000068.1 GCA_002440145.1 Verrucomicrobia bacterium UBA6354 | reverse complement strand
CGATCGCCATGTTCGCGATCGAGAAGCGGTCGTCCATGGAAAGCGCGGCGACGCCCTCACCCGTGAATTCGAGCGACTGGTAGCGCGCGCCGTCCACGCCGATGAGGCCAATCAGATGCAGAATGACGTCCTTGCCGCCGACCCACTTGCGCGGACGTCCCTTGAGGACGACCTGGATGGCGGAAGGCACGCGGAACCACGTCTCGCCCGCGCTCATGCCGGCGGCCATATCCGTCGACCCGACGCCCGTCGAGAACGCGCCCAGTGCCCCGTACGTGCAGGTGTGGCTGTCCGCGCCGATCACCAGGTCGCCCGCCGTGACAAGCCCCTTCTCGGGCAGAAGCGCGTGCTCGATGCCGCAGTCGTGCCCGACCTCGAAGTAGTTGACGATGCCCTGCTCCCGCGCGAAAGCCCGCATGCACGCGCATTGCGCCGCGGCCTTGATGTCCTTGTTCGGCGTGAAGTGGTCCGGGACGAGGGCGATCTTCGTCTTGTCGAAGACTTTCTCCTTGCCGAACTTCGGGAACGCGCCGATCGCCACGGGCGTCGTGATGTCGTTGCCGAGCACGAGGTCGAGCTTCGCCATGACGAGCTCGCCCGCGTGGACTTCGTCTCTTCCGGCGTGCGCCGCGAAGATCTTTTGTGTCATTGTCATTGCCATAAAGAGCCTCTTCTTACTTATCCGTGTGCCCGCCGGAGAGCATGTCCTCCTCGTAGGTCTGCTGCGCGATCGACGCCGCGCCGCCGCCCAGGCGTTCCGTCTGCCCCGCCAGCATGCGGTTGACCGCGTCCAGCGTCGAGAGGATGGACCCCTCGATGACGTCCGTCGACACGCCCTTGCCGCGGTAGACGCCCGCGTCGTCCGCAATCTTGACGTTCACTTCGCCCAGCGCGTCGCGGAATTCCGTCACCGCGTCGATGCGGTAGTCGAGCAATTTGAACGGATGGCGCACGATCTTCTCGATGGCGCGCACGGACGCGAAGACAGGCCCCGTCCCGTAGGCGGTTTCCGTCACCTTCTCGCCTTCGCGCTCCAGGGTGACGCACGCGGTCGAATACATCCGGTTGCCGCTCGACACCACGTAATTGACGAGCTGCCAGTCGTTCGCCCGGTGCGGATGCCCCACGGCGGCCTCGACGAGCGCGACGATGTCGCGGTCCTCGATCGTCTTCTTGCGGTCCGCAAGCACCTTGAAATCGGCGAAAAGCTTGTCTTCGACCGGCTTTTCGAGCGTATAGCCGAGCTCCACGAGCCGCTGGGCGAAGGCGTGCTGGCCGGAATGCTTGCCCAATACGAGCGCCGTCTTCTTGAGTCCCACGCTCTCGGGCGTCATGATTTCGTAGGTCTTGGCGTTCGCCATGACGCCGTGCTGGTGGATGCCGCTTTCATGCGCGAAGGCGTTCGCCCCGACGATCGCCTTGTTCGGCGCGATCTTCACGCCGGTGATGGATTGCAGAAGCTGGGCGGTCTTGGCGATCTCCTCCGTATGGACCGAGTAGCCCAGGTGGTAGACGTCCGGCCGCGTGCGCAGGTTCATCACCACTTCCTCGATCGCGGCGTTCCCCGCACGCTCGCCGATTCCGCAGATGCACCCTTCCACCTGCCGGGCGCCGGCCAGGACGCCCGCGAGCGAGTTGGCGACCGCCAGCCCCAGATCGTCGTGGCAGTGCATGGAAACGACCGCCTGGTCGATGTTCGGCACGCGCGTCATGACGTTCGTCACCATCGCGGCGATTTCCGCCGGCGTCGCGTAACCCACCGTGTCGGGCAGGTTCACCGTCGTGGCGCCCGCCCGGATGACCGCCTCCACCACGCGGCACATGTAGTCCTTGTCCGTGCGCGAGGCGTCCTCCAGCGAAAACTCCACGTCTTCGCAGTATTTGCGCGCATACGCCACCGCGTCCACGGCCCGCTGCAAGGCCTGCTCGCGCGTCATTTTGAGCTTGTACTCGAGATGCAGGTCGCTCGTCGCGAGAAAGGTGTGGATGCGCGGACGCTTCGCCGCCTTCACCGCCTCGTACGCCGCGTCGATGTCCTTCACCAGGGCACGCGAGAGCGAGGCGACCGTAATGTCGTCCACCGCCTCGGCGATCGCCTTGACGGACGCGAAATCGCCCGGCGAGGCGATGGCGAACCCCGCCTCGAGAACATCCACTCCCAGCGCCTCGAGCTGACGCGCCATGCGGATCTTCTCTTCTATGTTCATCGAATACCCGGGAGCCTGCTCGCCATCCCGAAGCGTCGTGTCAAATATTCTGATCTTATCCATTGTATCTCGCGATTTTAGGCTCGGATAGACGGGCACAGCCCCGCCTTCCCGACCTCGTCCAATCAATTACGCCACTAGACCTCATTGTTGACCGTATAGTATACCACGATTGCCCTTCCCAGTCAAACGGTAATGCCCGCCGCAATTTGTCCTGACAATGTGCGACGGATTTGCAATATGGATCCATCTGAGGCGGAACGGACGCTGCAAGGGGTGAGAAGCCGACCGCAAGGGCCCGCGCGCAGCCTTTTGTTGCTCCCCGGAGTTTATCCTCTGGGGCGAGACCAGGCAAGAGTCGGGAAGACGCGCCTCGCTCAGACGATTTCGGCGAGGATCGCATCGCAGACTTCCATGCCGCGCGGCGTAAGGAAGTAGACATTTCCCCGTCGCGCAAGGAGACCTTGCGCGGCGTTCCGGTCCAAAGCCGGACGCCATTCGGGGAATGCCGCGGTGTCCAGCCCCTCGGATGTCCGCAAACGGAAGAGCGTGCGCTCCTTCAGGTCTTCCGCGGCGGAAAGCCGTTCGCCCGAAGGCGTGCGCAGGCGTCCGATCCGTCCATAGGCGCCTTCGCCCAGCCCCAGATAGTCCTCGCCCCGCCAGACGGCGAGATTATGCCGGCAGGCATGTCCGGGCGCGGCATAATTCGAGATTTCATAGCGTTCCAGCCCAATCGCGGCAAGATGGTCCGCATAGCGGCGGAGGGCGTCCATTGTCTTGTCGTCGTCCGGCGACTGCAGGCGTCCGGACGCGATCTGCCGCGCCAGGTGCGTATCCGGCTCGAGAATAAGCGAATAGACGGAGCAGTGGCGCAGCCCCCAGTCCGCCAAACGGGACCACTGGCGCGCTTGCTCCGTTCCGTCCCCGGGCCAGCCGACGATCAAGTCTATGCCGGCATCGGGGAAGCGGGCGCGCACCCGGCCGAAACGCCGCGCCGCCTCGTCGGCCGTGTAGCCGCGGCCCATTTGCCGCAGGGCGGCGTCGTCCAGGGATTGCACGCCCATGGAAACACGCGTCACGCCGCCGGCGGACAATGCCGCCAGCAGATCCGGCGTCGCGTCCAGCGGGTGCAACTCGACCGTGAACTCCGCGTTGGGCGCCAAATGGGGGGCCAACACGGCAAAAAGCGGACGCAAATCGCACAAAGCGGGCGACCCCCCGCCGAAGTAGACCGTCTCAAAGCCAGCCGGCGCCTGCGTCTCGCACACGCGCGCCAACTCCACGCAAAGCCCCGCCACATAGTCCGCGCACTCCGCCGCGGACCTTCCGGCACGCGAATGGAGCGCACAGTAGGCGCACTTTCCGCGGCAAAACGGGAAGTGCACGTAGAGGTTTTTTACCGGCTTTCGAAGAATTTCTTCAATATACGCACTTTGTTCGTCTTTTCCCACGGATAATTGCTGTTCCCGAAATGTCCTTTGGAAGCCGTCTGTTCATAGGTCCAGCCCTTGGGCGTCTGGAGCCCCAGTTCCTTCGTTATCGCGTAAGGCCTGAAGTCGAACACCTTTCCGGAAGCCAGCATATCCTCGAGCGCGGCGTCCTCGATGCCCTTCCGCGCCGTGCCGTAGGTGTCGACGAGAAAGCTGACCGGCTTTTCCACGCCGATGGCGTAGGCGACCTGGATCTCGCAACGCGCGGCAAGCCCCGCCGCCACGATGTTCTTCGCGGCATAGCGCGCGTAGTACGTCGCCGAGCGGTCGACCTTCGAAGCGTCCTTGCCCGAGAATGCGCCGCCGCCGTGCGAGGCGAGCCCGCCATAGGTGTCGACGATGATCTTGCGCCCCGTCAGCCCCGAATCGCCGCTGGGGCCGCCGACGACGAACTTGCCCGTCGGGTTCACGTAAAAGCGCGTGCGCGGCGACACGAGCCCCGTCGGCTTCAGGAATTCGCGCGCGAGCTCCTCAAGCTTCGCGTAGCACGCGTCTGTAGCCCCACTTTCCGTCGTCTGGTGCGAAAGGACGACCGTCTCGATTTCCACCGGGCGGCCGGCCTCGTAGGCGACCGACAGCTGGCACTTCGCGTCCGGCCGCAGCCAGGGCAGGCGCTTGCTGTGGCGCATAAGGGTGAATGTGTTCAGCAATTCGCGCGCATACAGCACGCCGGCGGGCAGAAGACTCGTCGTTTCGTTCGTCGCGTACCCGAACATCATGCCCTGGTCGCCCGCACCCTGTTTCAGACGCGCCGCCGCCGAAACGCCGCGCGCGATATCGGGGGACTGTCCGTGCAGAAAGTCGAAATACCGGAAGGTGTCGTACGAGAAATGTTCCGTCGGCTCGTTGTAGCCGATGCGCTTGATGACGCGCGCGGCGATCGCCTTCGTGTCGATCTCGTTGAATTTGCGGCAGGCGATCTCGCCCAGATTGACTACGACATCCGGCCCCACCGCCGTCTCGCACGCGACATGGGCTTGCGGATCCTTCTTGAGGCACGCATCCAGGATGGCGTCCGATATCTGATCGGCCACCTTGTCCGGGTGCCCTTCGGAGACGCATTCCGAAGTAAAAACATGGCGTCTGGCTCTATTTGTCATTTTTCATTCCCTGTAGACTCAGTTGTCGCACGCGAAAAGCACCATGCTCGGCGTCACAGACTGAAATGAGGACGCATATTATACCATATTCGCGCTTGCCTGTTCAATCCCTCATGGAAACTGGAGTCTCCCGGGATTTTCAACTTGCCCCTCCCTCTCGGACGCACAAAACGGGTGAAACGGGGATGCCAGCCCCGGGGCGTTCCCGTTTTCATGGGATATCTACGAGTTTAACGCTTGATTTCGACAGAAAGCTCAAACTAACGGACGATTTCCCGTCTGCAGGCACCCCGTTCTCGTGGGCACGGGAATCTCGTCTGTTCGTAGTGCCGTTCAGCCGGCCAAAGGGTCGGACGGAGAGATGTTGCCTCCCCTCCCTTATCCTTTCGGCTGCTCAGAACCCGCTTCCCCTACTCCTTATATATAGAGCAACTTCCAGGGGCTCCGCGGGGGTCGACGGCACCCCTCGCGGAGCCCCTCCCGCCTTCTCCGTGGACGAAGGGGGTCGACCTTCGCGAAGGTGGGGGGTCGACCTTCGCGAAGATGGGGGCCAAAGGCAGGGAACGGGGCGAGACAGCCGCATTCTTTCCGCATCGCGCGGC
>DJRS01000047.1 GCA_002440145.1 Verrucomicrobia bacterium UBA6354 | reverse complement strand
TTTGAAAACAAAGGACGCCGCCCAGATTCCGGCCTTCCAACTGCGATTTTCAGGTTTACAGGGCGATTGGCACTTTCTGCCGGAAATTTTGGAGAGACTCCACCTCTCGCCCGAGTTCGCCATGATAACCGTTTCCCTCGACGAAAACACCCTTGAACGCGGCTTGCAAGCCGCCCGCAAGTCCTTGATCCGCAGGCCTTGCCGTCGAACGCGGCGCTTCGGGACGCGGCCGTTTCGGCCATCCGTTCGTCCGTCTCCCGGCGGACTTTCTGACGCCTCGCCAACCCTCGAACCATCCCGCTTTTTGGACGCCATCCGTGCCCAAACTACTCCCTCTTGCCCCCCACACACTCCCTTTGTCCCATTTTTTCTCTAATTTTCCCAAACCCAACTCAAAAATACGCTTGACAAACGTCGGCGATATGTTATTATTGTGTCCAAAAGCGGAAGGCCCGTGAAAGGCGGGCGAACCGCGAGGCACGAAGCAGAGGAAATGAAACAGAAAGGAATGTGGTCGCCATGACGGACTGACGGAAGCGCGCCCGGAGAGGGCGCGCGGACAAACGACGACAACAACAGCGGCGCGCGCAGTGAAGCGCGCCGGCGAATAGACAAACCTGCCGAAAGGCGCAACATCCCCGCAGGGGAAGAAAGAAACAACAATGATCATATCCGAAAACGACAAGAACGGCAAAACGGTCATCCTTTTCGACACGGTGGCCGTATCCTCAAAACTGAACACGGACAGGCGCTACTGGCTGCGGGCCCGCCCCAACGCCATGAAGTCGGACAAGGCCGTCTTCCAGGAGGCCGTGGAGGCCTGCTCGCTTAATGTCAAGCCCAAGGCCGCGGCGTACCTGTTCGACGCCGTGCTTTCGACGGCGGCGGCGAAAGTGGCGGAAGACGGCGTGTCCCGCAAGATCGGCGACCTCATCAAGATCTACCCCGTCATCAGGGGCACCGTGGAAGGCCCCTACAGCGCCTACGACGCGGCGACCTGCTCCTGCGTGGTGGCCGCCAGCCTGCTCAGCGGCGTCGAGAAGAAAGTCAAGACCGAGAACGTCCGCTTCGTCAACCGGCGCCCCGGCCGCATCGTGACGATCGACAAGGTCATGTCCGTCGGCTGCGCTTCGGACGGCACGATCGTCAAGACGAAGAAGATCCGCGCCGTCGGCGTCAACACCGAGTTCGACGCCGCGATCGGCGACACCGTCACGGTGGAGTGGACGGAAGACGGCGAGGCCAAGTCCGTCGCGCTCTCGCCCGCGGAGCAGGACGACACCTGCCTGACGTTCGACTGGCCCGCGGCGCTCGACGACGTGCCGGACGGCACCGACGTGACCTTCGTCTTCAGCACGCGCATCGGCATCCCCGACGCGGCGGCGCAGGTCAATAAGGTCACGGTGAGACTCGCCGCGGCCGGCTGAGCCGCCCGCGGGAGCCGGCTTTCAAAGCGAAAAAAGGATGAAGGGACGGCCCTTCATCCTTTTTTATCCCCTTTCAACGCCCTCGCAGAACGCCCCGGGCGCTCCGTTTGACTTGCTCAAAGCACCCGTTTGACCGGCTCAAAGCGTCCGTTTGACCGGCTCAAAGCACCCGTTTGACTTGCTCAAAGCACCCGTTTGACCGCCTCGAACGATGCCTTTGACTGGCTCGAACGACCCGTCCGACTACCTCAAACGCGCCGCCGGGATGCCGTCCCACGACGACAGACGGGATCCCCTCGCCCAAGGCCCGGATCCCGGCAACGCCGTTCCCCGCGCCCCAGTCCACCTTCCAGTAGCGGATGCCCGCACGGGCCGAGAGTTCGACCCGCCGCCGGTAGAAGTCCTCCACGAAAAGTGTACCCTGTCGTGAGACACCCGGGACAGGCCGTTCCAAGGGGTGTCGGCGACGGTAGGGGCCGCAGTCCCCTGCGGCCCGCCCAGACCGCGCGCCTCTACTCCTTATATATATACGGCAATTCCCAAGCCCGGCGGGACGCCGGACCGGCCTCTGCGGAGCCAAGGCTTCCTCTTCGCGAAGATGGGGGGGGGGCTCCTCCGCGGAGGGCGTCCTGCGCAGGGAGGAAGCGGATGTTCAGGACCGCCTTGAACCTTGAAGTCCCGCTGGACGCCCTCTTCAACGCCGCGGCGACCCAAGCGTTTCCGTACCCCGGAAGCTCAGACGCGGCCCTTCGACTTGAGGAACGCGAACGACGGGCGCACCGCGTCCAGCGAGTCCGCGTGACGCTCGCACTCGACGACATACCACTGCACGCCGTCCGCGTCCGTCGCCTTGAAGAGACGATCCCATTCGACCCCTTTCGCGCCTTCGCCCGGCTGGCCGAGGATCGCGTCGAACTTCCTGGAGCCCGCGCCGTTCTCCTTCGCGTGGAGCGTGAAGGAGCGGTGCGGATACTTGATGTACTGCTCGCATGGGTCGACGCCCGCGCAGGTCGACCAGCCGACGTCTTGCTCCATCAGCACGGCCTTGTCCGTGTGCGAGAAGAAGAAGTCCCAGAACGAAGAGCCGTCCGTCATCTTGACGTAATGCTCCCACGTGTGGTTGTGCAGCCCGATCCTGCACCCCATCGTCGCGCAATTCCCCGCAGCTTTGTTGTAGAAGTCGCACAGCCTTTTCGTGAAGTCGTCGATCTCCTTGCCGGGCTTGGCGGCCTTCGGATCGTTCCACGAAACCCCCGGCGGGAAGTTGCCGCCGGCTGGACAGCAGATGAAGCTGTTTCCGTAGCCGAGGTTGAACTCGCACGTCGCCTTGAACTTGTCGGGCGCGAAATCCCACCGCCCGACGTGCGTGCCGCACGCGGCAAGTCCGTTGTCGTCCAGCATCTTCTTGAGCTCGGACGCCTTGAAACCATAGTAGCCCGCGAACTCGACGCCCTCGTAGCCGATCGCCTTCACGTCGGCGAGGGCCTTCGCGAGCCCGGTCTTCTTGATGTAGTCGCGGATCGAGTAGAGCTGCAGCGCGACCTTGCCCGGACGCGCGGCGCGGCAGACCGCCGTGCCGCATCCCGGCATCGCGGCCAGCGCCGCGCCCGCGCCCAGTCCGCCGATGAAGTTTCTTCTTGTCATGTCCATTTTTCCGTTCTCCTTATTGCCCGTTTAAACCTCGACGTCCCAGCCGTTGCGGTAGGCGTCGCGCTTGAGCGAGATGCCTTTCCCCGTCCCGTTGGCGAATTCGTTCTTCACGGGATCCCAGTCGAAACCCGTGTCGTAGACGTAGCTCATGTTGCAGAGACCGCAGAGGATCGACGTGCGACCGCCGACCTCGGCCGGCGAAACCGTCGCCCCGCGCGTATAGCAGCTGTCGATGAAGTCCGCCACGTGGCCGCGTTTCGCCTTGAAGACCTGGACCTTCGCCGTCGCGAGCCCGTACCGCGCATTCAGCGTCTTGATCGCTTCGCCCAGCGCGTCGTCTTTCTTGATCGCCGTGTCGGTTCCGTAGTCCTTTCCGATGGACGACGCCACGATCTTCTCCGGCCTGAACGAGGCGTCCTCGAGCGCCTTGCGGATCTCCTTCGTGGGCTTCACGGGGCCCGTGCCCTGCCAGACGGCGATTTTGCCGCGGTTGACCGCGACGATCCCGTTGTCGCAGTAGAAGACCGTGCCCCAGACGCCGAACGGCCCATGGTAGAGTTCGATGTCCGATCCGTCCGCCTTCGACTTGAAGAGCATCCTCATGCCGGACTGACGGCGGCCGCCGTGGAAGAGGTTCGCGGAGTGCGGTTCGTCCGAGCGGAGAATCCTGTACGGGCCCGAATCGTCCATGTCCATGCCCCACTGGGCGATGTCGAGGTGGTGCGCACCCCAGTCGCCGTTGTAGCCCGTGCCGAACTCGTCGTCGAAACGCCAGAACATCGGGAAGAACTTGTGCACACCCCGCGGCGCGAGCTGGTCCGAATAGGGCCGCCATTTCGCCGGGCCGAGCCACATGTTCCAGTCGACGTCGGGGTTCGACGCGCCCTCTTCCGCCGCCTTCTGTGGATTGTCGAAGAAGCGGACCGGGTGGGACGGGCCGCCAAGTTTCGCACCGCCGACGCCGTAGTTCGCGTCCACGTAGCGCACCTGGCCGAGAAAGCCGTTGCGAACGATCATGACGGCCGTCCAGAAGAGGTCCCAGCTGCGCTGCCAGGCGTTGGTCTGGAAGACGCGCCCGTACTTGCGCTGGGCCGCCATCACCTTCTTGGCCTCGTCGATCGAGAACGTGAGCGGCTTTTCGCAGAAGACGTCCTTGCCGTGCTTCATCGCCTCGACGGCGATGTAGGCGTGCCAATGGTCGGGCGTCGAGATGCCGACGATGTCGATCGTCGGGTCGGCGATGATTTCGCGGAAGTCGGCGACGGCGCGGCAGTCGCCGTTCCCGTACCGCACGTCCACGCGCCGCTTGGCGTCCGCGAGCCGCACCCGGTCGGCATCGCACACGGCGACGACGGCGACCCGCTTGTTCCCGAGGAACGAGTCCAGATTGCCGCGCCCCTGGATGCCGACGCCGATCATGGCGACGTTGAGCTTCTCGCCAGGCTTGAGCGCGCGGCGCCCGGTTTTCTGCGTGGCGTGTCCGGCCAGCGCCACCGCGGCGGCGGAGCCGAACAGGAATCCGCGGCGGTTTATCTTCATGTTTTTCATTTTATTCCTTTCATCTGATGAATGACTGTGATGCAGAACGTCACTTGCGCCGGAACACGACGAGTTCGCCGAAGCGATTCAGGTCCAGCGCGGCGAGCCGGAAGTCCGGCAATGCCGCGGGAATGTGGACCACCGCCAGCGAGACGGTTGCGAAGTCCCTGAATGCGCCGACGTCCAGCGTCTCCTCCAGCCGGAAGCCGCCGGGCAGCAGCGTGCGGACGGACGTGGCGGACGGAACCGCGCCGAGCAGCCGTCCGTCCGCAGCGCGGAATCGCCACTCGAGGCGATACGGCAGGAGAATCGGCGCCGTGCCCTTGTTCTCCCCGTCGAGGCGCAGCCGCAAAGTTTCGCCGTCGAGGACGCTTTCCGCCGTGTGCGGCACGAGCCGCGCGCCGGCGTAGAGGTCGATCTTGCGGAACGCGGCATAGGCATCCGGATTCACCTTCTTCACGTTCTTCGGCGTGATCGGGCAGGTGTTCACCAGGCTGGCGTGCTGGGCCAGGATCCAGTCGACCGCCTCAGGAATCGTGGACTGCCGGCCCCGGTACCACTCGTTCTTCTCGTGCAGGTGGAACCAGGATTCGCCGCCGATGAACTCGAGGAAGACGGGCTGCGACTTCCAGATCTCGCCGAACCGCGGCACGTCCTTGTACGGCGGCGTCCCGACCCAACGCCCGTAATGCCACGTCGAGCCGACCGAGTCAAGCCGCACGCCGACGCGCGGGAACGTCCCCTTGGAAAGGGCGTAGGCGAACGTCTCCTTGTTTTCGCCCGACAGGAACAGGAGCGGCGTCTTCGTGAAATTGTCGAGGTACATGTCGGCAATCGCGCGGCGGCAGGCGGCATCGAACTTGTAGGGGTACTCCATCGGGAAGCAGTGCCACTCGGCGAAGTTGCCGTACGAGCCGATGTCGATCGCGCCGATGACGGGATGGCCGTCGTACCGCTTCGCCAGCGCCGCGATGAAGCGGCCGTGGCACCGGAGGAAGACCGGGTCGTCGAAGTAGGGGGCCTCGCGCTCGGTCGTCTCCTTGCCGCCGTTCGTCCAGTCGCGGTATTTGTTGCCCTTCCGCCAGACGTGCTTCTTCGCCCCGGGCTTCGCGAAGAACCAGTCCGGAGACTCGCGCCGCCGGTTGCTGCAGGCGTTCACGCACATGATCCGGAAGTAATACGGCACGCCGTTCGTGCGGGCATACTCGATCCGCGCGTCAAGCCGCGCCCAGTCGTACCGCCCTTCCTCCGGCTCCAGGTCGCGCCATTCCCACCGGTCGTAGACCGCGCCGACGTTGACGATTCCGTCGAAGGCCGAGACGGGCTCGTAGGCGGCACTCCATCCCTGGCCGGGGTTGCGGAACACGTCTTCGTTCTCCCGGAAGACAAGCGACTGGCGGACCGGCCCGCCGCAACCGGCCAGCGCAAGCAGCCCCAGGACATTCCAAAACAGCTTCTTCATCGGACAGCACCCGCCTTGCATCACCTGACGATCAGGAAGAATCCCGACCCGCTGAACCGGAACGCGCCGTTCTTCCAGGCGATCCGGTGCCGGGTCTTCTTTCCGTCCACGACAAGCTGCCAACGGGAGAAGTCAAGGTCGCCCACGACAGCCGTCCACTCAAACGACGGCCTGTACGTACGGATGTCCGCCCCTTCGGGGAGATTGTTCAGGTAGAGGACGCCCGTTTCCGCCAGACGCGCCCCCCGCACTTCTCCGCCGCCGTTGACGGCATCCAGCGTCAGCGCCTCGACGACCTGTCCGCCCGTCACGTTCGTGAAGTCCAGCACGGCGCCCTTGTCGACCTCGATCTTCATGGACGACGGCAGTCCCGTCGCGCCCGGCGCCGCGAAGGCGGGATTGCCGGACTTGTCCGCAAGCGTGAAGGCCATGGGCACGGCGGCATCCGAACCGACCGCCACGTTGCCGCTTCCGCCGGCCCAGACACCCGCCCAGTTGCCGAGCGTATAGTCCGTCCGTGCGTCAAGCGCCACCCACGTCTCGCCATTGTCGGCGCTGCCGAAGAGCGTCCAGGACGACGGATAGCCATTGTCGTAGGTTCCCGCCCAGTTGTAGCCGACAATGCCCGGCGATGATTCCGGCAGACGCACGTAGAACGCAACCGCGTTCGTCTCGGCGAGCGTCGGCGAGGAGATGCCCATCATCGAATCCTTCTTGTCGTCAAACAATTCGGCAACCGACCAATACCAGGGCGAATACTTGTAGCCGGCCGGCACGGTCGCGCACCCAGCGGGCAGATCCGCGAGCGCCGTTCCCGGATCCTTCGCCGTGATGCCCACGCCGACGCGCAGGCCGTCCTTGTCGAGGAACGCGAACTCGCCAATCCCCCACGCGGTAGACTTGGAGCCCTTGTGCGCCGTCCCCTCGAACTTGTAGAGCGGCACCGAATAGCCGGAACCCGAAAAGAGAAGCGTCCCTTCGGCGACGTGGATGTCGTCCGCAAGCCCCGCCGGGTTCTCCAGCGTCAACGCACCCGCACCCGTCTTCTCGAACCGCGTGCCGCGGACGCCGCCGGCGGAACGGACGTTGGTGTCGGCGGAAACCGCGACCGTGAGCCGTCCGCCGTCTTCCGTCACGAGATTCCCGACGACGGACGAGTCGCCCGACACGGTCGCCGTCGCGCCGACGATGCGGAGGGTCGCACCTTCCGCAACGGACAGCGACGCGGCATCCAGCGCGGCCTCGACCTTCAGTTCGCCTTCCGAAACGGCCAGCGTCCCGACCGTCGTCGCCGCCACGCGCGTCACGCCCGAACCGGTCTTCTCCACGACGACCGGGGACTTGAACGTTCCCGAGAGGGACGTCTCCTGTTCCGAATCGCCGACCAGCAGTTTGGCGCCCTCGCCGCCCGTCACATAGCACGTCTTGTCCATCGTGAGACCGGCGACCTTCACTTCGCCCTTGACCTTGACCTGGTGGAACCAGCCGACGACATGCACGGCCGCCCCGCCCCAGGTGACAGCCTCGTTCAGGAGTGTGTACTGTCCCGCATCTGCCTGATACCAGTTTCCCTCCAATTTGACTTCGGCGAACCCGCTGAACGCGAGCGAGCCGCCGTCGGCAACCAGTGCACGCGGCGCATAGTGCGTGTACAGGCTTACGGAACTCGTGGAATCCCCCTGGCTTTCGACCCGAATCCGTCCCTCAAAGAACGGAGAACCCCAATACTGATAAGCTCCGCCACCAAAACAGGCCGAAGCGTCCGCCGTGACGAGAGCCGTCCCCGTCTTGTGCCGGTTCGCAATCGTTCCGCCGGACGTCCGCCCCTTGCCCAACGACATCACGGGAATATCCCCGCTCTCATTCACCGTGGCATTCGCCGAGACTTCAAGCGTTTGATAGGCGAAGGCGTACCCCCCCCCCCCTACGGAAGGTCCAGTCAGGCAGCCCGTGCCGCCGTTCGCGCCGACCGTGATCTTCGTCGCCTTCGATCCGAAGCACGATTGGGCGTCCAGCACCGCAATCTCGGCGTCATCGCCCGCATCGGGTCCCAGCGCGACCGTCGCCGCCCCGACCGTTGCCCCGCCGCCCACCGTGAGACGGCCGTGAACCGTAATCGCGTCATACGTCTTCGACTCGGCGAGGGCGACCGTCTCGCCACGCGCGACGAACAGATCCTCCGCCGCGGCGGCCTGCACGAGCGAACAGAACCCCGCCAGCAGACATCCCGCAAAAAGGCCTCTACCGAGAAGGCCTCCCACTTTGATACTTTCTTTTTTCATTTGATGCCAACCTTTCTTGTTATGGTTTTCATTTCTGGTTTACGGAAGCCGAACCGCCGTCCGGAGCAAAGTCAAATCGCCAGTTCAGGCGGCCGCGCGGCGCGGCATCGCCGTGGACGTAGAAGTCCATCGGGTCGTCCGCCTGCCGGTTGTCCGACCACTTGAACTCCAGGCTGAACGCCTTCGCCGCGTCCACGCCGAGCGCCGATGCCGGGATGGCGTAGACGAACCGATTGCCCTGGCTGTCGAATGCGGAAGAGCGCGGCGTGAACCGGTGCGTGTAGCCCATCGCGTCCGGCTTGCGCGAAGCAATGCGGACGAACAGGTTCATGCTCTTCTCGTCAGCAAGACGGACGGGCTGGGACGTCTCGGCGAGGAAGCGGACGACACCGTCCGCGCCGACGGCGACGCGCAACGCGGCGAACTCGTTGACGACCGTGTCGTTCACGTAGGTGCCGCAGGCATCGTAGCCCGGATGGTTGCGCGGCTGAGAATCGCCCGTGATTTCCTCGTAGACGGGCGAAACGGCCTCCCAGCGCGCATCGTCCGCACCGCGCGCCTCGGCGAAAGTCCTCGCCCGAGCCGGGGGCGGCAGTCCCTTGAAACGCCGCACGAAGTTCATCAGCTGGAAGTAGTAGGCGTCCTTGTAGCCGCCCTTCATCGGCTCGATGTCGCGCGAGAACTCCTCGTTGTACTCGTCCTGGAGGTTGATCCAGTGCCGCAGGTTGTAAAGCGTGTTCGTCTTCCTCGTCAGAAACGGCACGAGCCATTCGTTCCACTGGCAGACGAAGGCGAGCGGCACGTCATCCCGCTTCGCGTCCAGCGCCCAGTCGATCTGGTCCTGGAAGAAGAAGCCGTAATGCGTCGCGTCCGGACGGGTGTCGCGGCGGCCGTCGTGCCAACTGCGGCCCTGGATCGGCGCGCCCCAGTGACCTTCGCCGCTGCCGGCCGTCGCGCCGGGCGTCCACCCGGAATCCTTCGGCGCGTCCAGCGCGATATGCGGCGACCCGACCGTGAGGGCCAACATTTCCGGCCGCCCCGATGCGTCGCGGGCGACGTTCGGCGCCGGCATCCCCGCCCAGTACCACGTGTCCGGCTCGTCCGGACAGCACCAGGTCGGACGCCGCCACGTGAAGAAGTCGAGAATCTCCTGACGGTACGGACGGTCGGGATGGGCGATGAGCACGGGCTTCCCGTCCCACTTGAAATAGAGGTCGGAATAGCGCCCCTTCGAATAGTAGTTGTCCCAGACGTCCAGCACGTTCGACGTGCCGCAGCCGCGGCGCGCCGGCGCCATGTAGTAGCAGAACTTCGGGGCGCGGAAGCCGCGGTCGTGGAGTTCCTGAAGAATGGGGAACAGCCGTTCCGTCGTATCCCGGTAGTGGTAGCCGTTCGTCGTGTCGAAGTAGAGAACGTCGATGCCCGCGTCGATGAACATCTGCACGTGCCGCCGCAGGACCCACGGATCCGTCGACCGGTAGTAGCCGAAGAGGGGTTCGCCCCAGTGGAGGAGCGGCGCGTGCGCGGGATCCGGCCAGAGCGGCGAATCCGGCTTGTCCATCACGTCCGGGTCTTCCCGCTCCATCTTCGAGATGTCGTAGGGACCCTGCGTGCCGTGTTGTCCGTGCCAGAGGTAGTAGAAGAGGCCGACCTGCCGTCCGCGTTCGGGTCCGGCCTCCTCGAACGAGACGAGTTCGCGCCCCAGGTGGTCGCGCCCGCACAGGTTGGCGAGATTGGCCTTCTCGACGGCACTCCCGTGGGAGAGTCCGGCGAGGGCAAACTGGGCAACCGCCACGGCGCACGCCTTTGCGGGCGCGGCGTTTCTTGACGGTATGTTCTTGCTGTTCATCTTCTGTATGTTCTTGCTGTTCATCTTCTGTCACATTGTTATGCGCATATTAAAACATAAAACCACGCGGTCCGTCAACCGAAACAGGGGTCTTTTTACGAACGAATATTGTGATATTTTGCGACTTGCACACCCGCAACCAAAAATGATATACTCTACACCATGACAACATGCAAACAGGCTCTGCGAAAGAAAAACGTCTTTGTCGTCATCGACATGAGCGCCGGCATCTCTGCGCGCGAAGTCCTCTCGGGCATCTTCAAATTCGTCAACGCGGGCTGTCCCTGGACGCTGCGGCTCATCCAGCTGCCGGGAGAATCGCTCGCCGCGACCGTCGCGGGCGGACTGGAGAAAAGCGTCGACGGCCTGATCGTGACGTGCGAATCGGACGACCTGTCCAACCGGATGATTGCCGCCGCGACCGACGTGCCGGCCGTCTTCGTGGACGTCCGGAACGACCTCTTCGAGGGGCGCGGACGGAGAACCGCCTTCGTCCGCAACGACAACGAGAGCGTCGGCGCGGCCGCCGCCGGCTACCTCGCTTCGCTCGGAGATTTCAATGCCTTCGGTTTCGTGCCGGACATCGACGGACGGCCCTGGTCGACGCTACGGGAACAGGCGTTCCGCCGGACGCTCGAACGGCGCGGACGCGTCGTCCGCACGTTCGACGGCGGCTCGAAACACCCCGCCGAAGACCTGTCCCGGATGGTCGCCTGGCTCCGGACGCTGCCCAAGCCCGCCGCGCTGATGGCCGCCTACGACTTCCGCGCCACCCAGGTCTGCGAGGCCTGCGCCTGCGCAGGCTTCCGCATGCCCGGACAGGTCGCCCTGATCGGCGTCGACAACGACGAGTTGCTCTGCACGTCGGTGACGCCCGCGCTTTCAAGCGTCAGGCCCGATCATGTGCGCGAAGGCTGGCTGGGGGCCGTGGAACTCGACCGGCTCTTCCGGCTGGGGCGGCGCGCGGCGCGGCGCGAAGTGTTCTGCCGCATCAGCGGCATCGTCGAGCGGGAGTCGACCCGGCCCGGCCCGCCGGCCGCCGCGCTCATACGCCGCGCGATCGCGTTCATCGACGCAAACGTCCACTCGAACATGCGCGTCACCGACGTCGCCGCGAATCTCGGCGTCTCGCGCCGCCTGCTCGAGAGGCGCTTCCGCGAAATCCGCGGCGAAACGATCAACGACTGCATCCTCGCGCGGCGGCTGGCCGTTGTCAAGCGCCTCCTGAAAACAACACGGCGGAGCTGCGCGAAAATCGCCGTCGAATGCGGTTTCCCGAACGCCAACTATCTCTCGCACCTCTTCGCGCGCAAGACCGGCCTGTCCATGCGCGCCTGGCGCGCCCGGTACGGCAAAAACGCCTGAGCCGCCCTCACCGGTCCAGGCCCTTGCGGACCAGAAATTCCCGGATCCGGCCGTGGCCGGTGTCGAGACGGACATCATGGAGAACTATCGTCAGCATACACACGGCAAGATGGTCGGCGGAAACGGCTGGGGCGGCTACGGAAAAGACTCTCAGTGGTTCGGACATTTCCAGTGGACGCACGAGGAAACGCCCGACGGCTGGCACACCTACGGTTGCGAATGGTCGCCCTCAGGCTACACATTCTACTGCGACGGAAAGAAAGTTGGCGAGCAGAACACGCCGGTTTCGCAGGTTCCTGAGTTCTTGCTCGTCTCGACCGAGCCGGGCGGCTACCGAAAGTGTGCCCCGGACGGCGGTTTGACGGCCGGACGCAAGCTGCGCGAATGGGGCAAACCCGATCCGCGCCTGTTTGACGTCAAGCTGCCGGATTTCTTCGAGGTCGATTTTGTTCGCGTCTATTCGGATCCGCAAGTCGAGAATGGCGTGGATATGCCGCACTGAGAAGTGGAGCGGGTTTGCCGGTATCATGCTGATTGTGCAAACGGCGCGGCATTTCGGACAGAAGAAGTGCCGCGCCGGACAATTTCCGGCGGGCGAAAACGGATGAAAAACGAAGTCGTTAGAGCTATGCTTTATGGTGTACAAACCAGAAAGATAGGACGAACGACAGTCAGGAAACGTTAAGGCGCGGAAAAAGGCGCCCCGGTCTCCGGAACAGCCCTCTTCTCGGCCCAGGCCGGGGCGGCTGTGCGTAAGAAGCCACCTCCAGGCGGAAAGTTCCATTCTTGTCCGCCTGCTTCCGTGCGAGGACCGGGTGGGGCGGACGCGTCT
>DJRS01000049.1 GCA_002440145.1 Verrucomicrobia bacterium UBA6354 | reverse complement strand
CCCGCCTGCGTGCGCATTCCGCCGCCTTCGTCGCCCGTGGACGTCGATTTCACGGCCTTCCACGGCATCATGCGCGACGTCAAGTTCACCGCCTTCCTGCGCGCGCCGGGGGACTTCCGCGGCCAACGCGTGCGCCTGTGCGGCGTCGCCCTGCAGGCCGAGGACGCGAAAGGACGGCGGCACTACGGCGTCAAAGTCTTCGACGCGGCGGGGTGCTGTCCGCTGTTCATCGTGGAATACCTCCCCGCCGGCACGAACGCCGTCCCGGAGGAAGGCGCGGAAATCGTCGTGGACGGGACCGTCCACACGCCCGGACCGGGCGCATTCTGTCCGGTCGCCGTCAGCAACGCGGTCGCGCGCCCCCTCTGAAATGCGCGCCTCTGTACTTGCCGTCGCCGTTTCATCACCTTGAAACGCATAAAAGACCGTGGTCTATCGAGTAAACCCGAAAAGCGCAATTGAAAGGATGGAATCGGGGCTGTGGACTTTATTTTCAAGGATGAAGTGGATTTCTCTGCTTTAGCCAAACGGGCGAAAAACGAAGTCGTTCGTGCTATACTTTATGGCGTTAACCCTATTCCAGGCGGAAGTTCCATTCTTGTCCGTTTGCTTTCGCGTGACGACCGGGTGGGGCGGACGCGTCTCGAGGGCATGCCGTGTACAAGAGAACGCGTTCCCGGCACCTTAGGAACGCGTTCCCTTGAAGTTCTGTTGCGCATCCGGCGCAGATGGGGCAGTCTATCCCTTGCGGTCCATCCTTTGGATTGGCCGCCAGCCGCGGGGGATGTCCCTATAAACCTATAATAGGATGGCGGAGGGGAAACCTGAAGTATTCCGCTGTTTTATGCCGATGAAACGGCACCGGTGTCCCGGATGGCTCGAGCTTAAAAGGGATATTTCTGTGTTTTGTTCTTGAAACCGCAAAAACGGTCGTTTATCGTCACACCGGCGGCTTCTTGAGGGCGCACAGGGCGGGGATGAAGTAGAGCGAAACGAGCGACGAGACAAGGATGCCGCCGACGGAACCGATGCCCATGGACTGGCGCAGCTCGCACCCGAGCCCCGTCCCGAGCGCCATCGGCAGCATGCCGAAAAGCGCCGCGGCGCAGCTCATCAGGATGGGCCGGAACTTCATCTTCGCCGACTGCAGGACGTCGCCCGTCCGCTGCCACGCGTCAATCAGCAGAATCGCCGCGTTCACGACGACGCCCACGAGCATGATGCCGGCGAGGAGTCCGAAGATGGAAAGCGTCGTTCCCGTCACGGCGATCGCGGCGAATATCCCCAGATAGCTGAACGGCACGGTAAAGAGGATGACGAACGGCAAGACCCACGACTCCAGAATCGCCGCGAGCAAGAGGTAGGTCAGCGCGATGGCGATTGCCGTCACCAGTCCGAACTCGTCGAGCGCCTCCTGCATGTATTCCGACATGCCGCCGAAGAGCGTCGCATAGCCGCGCGGCAGTTTGTCGGCGAGGGCGCTTGTGGCGACCGCCATGGTCTCTCCCAGGCCGTGCCCCGGGGCGTTGTTGGCGTAGACGATCGTCGAGCGTCGCTTCTCGCTGCGGACGATCTGCACCGGCTGGATGGTCTCCTTCACGTCCGCCACGGCGCCCAGGACGAACGGACGCCCCCCGGGTCCGGGAAAGTTGAGCTCGTCAATCTGCCCGACGCCGTCCTTCTGCGCATACCGCACGCGGATGTCGTACGAGCGCTCGCCTTGCGTGAACGTGGCGGGGGTCAGGCCGGCGAACGCCGCGCGCAGGTTCAGCCCGAGAATGTCGGGCGTCAGGCCGAGGTCGTTCAGGACGGCGCGGTTGGGGTGTATCCGGATCTCCGGACGCCCCGGGCGCACGTTGTGCGAGACGTCCGTCGCCGAGGGGTCCGCCTTCAGCTTTCGCGCCGCGGCGAGCCCCAGTGTGTTCAGGGTGTCCATATCCTCGCCCAGGATCTTGAGCTGGAGCGTCTGGGACGAGCCGCCCACGACGGACGGCACCATGACGGTGGCGATCACGTCGGGTTCGGACAGGAGATGCGTGCGAATGCGGCTGGCGATTGCGTCTATCGTGTCCGGCCGCCGGGTCATGTCCGTCAGCACGAGGTCGATCTCGGCGAGGTAACTGCCGCGGCTGACCTGTCCGAGCGTGCCCTGGGTGCGCCCGACCGTGACGACGCGGTGCACGACGAGCGGCTTGCCCGCCGAGTCCGTCATCTTCTCGAACTCCGCCGCAATCGCCTGCGCGCGCCGGGAGGCGTGGTCCAGGTTGGTGTCCGCCGGGAATTCCAGCGTGATCGAAAGTTCGCCGCGGTCCATGGTCGGCACGAAGTCCGACTTCACGTAGGGCGACAGGAGGGCGAACCCGGCGAGCGTCAGGACGGAGAAAAGCGCCAGCCACAGCTTCGGACGGCGCAAAACGGCGCCCAGCGAAGCGGCGTAGCCGCGCGCGAGACGTTCGTAGAAGGCGTTCCAGGGCGCGAAAAGGCGCGCCAGGAGCCGGTTGAAGCCCGCGCCCCTGCCGTCCAGCGCCTGCGCCATGAGCGGCGTCAGCGTGAAGGAGACGAGCAGCGACGCGAAGGTGGACGCCGTCACGACGATGGCGAACGGCACGAAGAAGCGCCCGGCCATCGTCTTCATCGTGGCGATCGGCAGGAAGACCACCACGTTCGTCAGGGCGGAAGCGGCGACGGCGAGCGCGATTTCGTCCGTCGCCTTCATGACGTTTCCGGGCTTGGCGACGATGTTTTCCAGCACGACGATGGAGTTCGCCACGAGGATGCCCACGGAAATGCCGATCGCGTTCATCGTGATGACGTTGGCGGTGTAGCCATAGAGCGTGAAGGCGATGAGGGAGATGACGATGGTGATCGGGATGGAAACGAACGCCGTCAGCGCCGTGCGCCAGTCCGAAAGGAAGAGCAGCAGGACGAGGCCCGTCAGGAGCACACCCTGCCAAATGGAGCTGACGCCGCCGGCGACCGTCTCGTGCACATAGGCGCCCTCGTCGCGTATCCAGCCCAGCCGCATGCCCCCGGGCAGGTTTTGCCGCGCGAGATCGAACGCCGCGCGGATGCCCTCCACCGTCTTGGCGGCGTTGGCTTCGCCGCGCTTGGTGATTTTGACGACGATGGCCGGTTTCCCGTCGCTGAAGGCGTAGGACTCGGGGCGCTGCGTGCCGAAGGAGAACGTCGCCACGTCGCGCAGGTACACGCGATTGCCGCGCGGCGAACCGAGCTCGATCTCGCCCAGACGGTCGGGCGTCGCCGCTTCGGCGTCGTAGGTTATGGAGAATTCGCGCGTATGGTCCGAAATCTGCCCGGACGGCACCTTGACGTTGCCCTTGCCGACTTTGTTGACGACTTCCGCGAGCGTGAGGCCCGCGGCGGACAGCTTCTCGCGGTCCACGGAAACGACGACCTCGCGTTCCTCGCCGCCCACCAGATCCACGCTCGCGACGCCGGAAACGGCCGAAAAGCGGTCCGAGAGGTTCTGGTCGGCGTAATCGTACAGTTCGTCGACGCCGTAGTTGCCCGTCAGGACGACCGTCACGACCGGGATGGCGTTCATGTCGTACTTCAGGATCTGCGGCTTGTCGGCGCCGTCCGGCAGGTCGCCCTCGATGGCGCTCACCTTCTCGCGCACGTCCGACGCGGCCACGTTCTGGTCGCGGCCCAGTTCGAACTCCAGCAGAACCTGGCAGAAGTTGTTCGCGCACGTCGCCGTCATGTGCTTGAGCCCGTCCACCTGCACGACGGCGTCCTCGATGGGCTTGACGACGGACGTCTCGATTTCCTCCGGCGAGGCGCCGGGATACGTCACCGTGACCGTGACGTAAGGAATCGTCACGTTCGGCAGGGTGTCGATGCCCATCGTGCGCACGGCCAGAAAGCCGAACATCATCAGCACGATGAGGCCGACCAGCGTCAGAATCGGCTTCTTGATCGCGGTGTCACTTAGTATCATGGCTGACCCTCACTTCGTCGCCTTCGTTCACCAGGAGCATGCCTTCCACGATCAGCGCGTCCGTATCCGCCAGGTGCGGTGCGCGGATTTCGCGCCATCCGTCCTGTTCGAGCCCCGCCTCCACCGCCACGCGCACGACTTTGCCGTCCACGACCTTGAAGAGGGACTCTTTTCCGCCGCGCAGGGCGACCGCCGTAGCCGGGACGGCCTGCCCCTTGCGCCGGGCGAAGACGACGCGTCCGTCCACCAGCATCCCCGGCGCGTACGTCGTGCCGGCCGGCAGGATCGTGCGCACCTCGAACGTCCGCGTGGTCGGGTCCACGCGCGGCGATTTGTAGGTGAGGACGGCCGTGCGGGCGACCCCGTTCGTCTCCTGCAGGAGGACCTCCGTCCGTCCCGTCGTCACCGCCCCGTAGTGCGCGGCATTGAGCGCGAAACTCGCCTCCAGCGTCGACGGGTCGTCCAGCGCGAAGACCGGCACGCCCGGTCCCACATAATCCCCGGCATCCTTGTATTTGTGCGTCAAAACGCCGTCGAACGGAGCCGTTACCGTCGAATCGGACAGGTTCTTGCGGGCGACGGCGAGGCCCGATTCCGCCTTGGTGACGCCCGCCTGGCCCGCTTCCGCCGCGGCCGCGGCGGTTTTCGCGGCGACGTCGGCGCGCTCCCACTGGTCCTTCGTGACCGCGCCGGACGCAAAGAGCCGCTTCATGCGCGCCGCGTCCAGGGACGCCTTCTCGTTCTGCACGCGCGCCTGCTCCAATTGCGCCTTCGCCAGCCGCAAGTCGTCCGTCGCCGCCCGCGCGGCGTTGTCCAGATTCTCCCGGTCCACGCGGAAAAGCGCCGTCCCTTGCTTGACGGACGCGCCTTCCTCGACGAAAATCGCGTCGATCGTCCCGGGTATGCGCGCGGAAATCGTCGCCGAATTCTTCGTGCGGACCGTCCCCTGCACGCCCAATTCGTCCGAAAACGGGACGTTTCGGCGCACCTGCCCGACCTTCACGAGTGGACGCGTCTCGACGGGTTCCGGAGCCGCCTTGTCGCACCCCTCCGTCGCGAGAAGAATCCCCGCCGCCAAACCTAGAATGCTTTTCAACTTCATTTCTCGATCTCCTCGAAAATACCCAAACCCATCGTCTGGCGCAGAACGACTTCCGCCAAGGCGGACGAGTAGTCCATCGCCGCATACTGCACGCGCGCGGCATCCCGCACCGCCAATTTGTCCAAGACCGTGGAAAGCGTCTCCTCGCCTTCGCTGAACCGCAGCTCCGTTTCGGCATAGTCGGTTTCGGCGGCGCGCCGGGCCTGCGCGGCGGCTTCCAGTTCCAGTCCGCAGCGCTTCCAGTTGCGGTAGGCTTCGGCGACGCCCGTCACGACCGCCAGCATGCGGTCCTCCTGCAGCTTGAATTCCGCCTCCCGTTTCGCGCGCGCGGCCCGGTAGTCCTGCACCGTGCGGAAGCCCTCGAAGGCGGACCAGGTGGCCGTGAGCCCGCCGCCCCAGCCGTGTATCGCCGAGGCGGCGACCCCCTGGTTTATCCCGCCGCCGCCCAAGAGCACGTTCGGCAGGAACCCCGCCAGCGCCTCGATGACCTGCACTTTGCGCAGGGCGATCGTCTGGTCGCCCGCGTACAGGTCCTTGCGCGCGAGCAGTCCCCGCCACACGCATTCCTCCACGGAAAGCCCCGCCAGCGCCGGACTCCGCACGGCCAGCAGACTGTCGCCGACGAAGAGATTCCCGTCCTTTGGAGCCGTCAACGGCCAGAAATCGGCTATTTCGCATAGTTTCATGCGCGCATTTTCCCGCTGATCCCGCGCTTCCTGCAAGTGGAGGAGTCCATCCGCCAGACGCGCCTGCGCCCGTTCCCGGTCGCCTTTGAGCGCGTAGCCCTCGTCCGCGAGGCGGTCCACCCGGTTCGTCAGCGCCCGGTCGCTCGCGATCTGCGCCCGGTACGTCTCCATGAGCCGTTCGGCGACGACGGCGCGGTAGAAAAGCGCCGCGACTTGCGCGTCCAGAACCTCCCGCGCCCGGTCGCGGACAATGTCGCGTATGCGCACGCCATAGGCGCTTTCGACGAACATCGTCCAGGCCACCGGCGTGAACACGGGCTGGGTCAGCATAAGCGACTGCTGGTGCGCCCAAAGGCGGTTGCCCTGGAACGCCACGGGCGAAAGCGCCGGCATGTCGGAGCGTCCGTGCAGAACCTCGCGCCCGAAGGACGCCTCCACCTGCGGAAGAAACACCGAAAACGCCGCGGCGCGGTCTATCCGCGCCAAAGAGGCGGCGAGCTCGTCTTCCGTCAGCTTCAGCGTACGCGTCCGCGCCCGTTCCAGAACCTGCTCCAGACGGTACGGCGGCGGATTGCTCGCGACCCACTCCGCCGTCTCGGCCGTCAGCCGCGACCGAAACGCCGCGCTCGACGCTTCCCGTTCTTCGCGTCCCGGATTCGCGCATCCACACACGAGCAGGAGCAGACCCAAGAATGGACAAAATCTCTTCATTTTGACATTGAATCCCTTCTAGTACCCTCTTTGCGCCACCTATTATACCAAATCCGCCGCGTTTTCTGAACCCCTTCGCAGCGCGAGACGTCCGGGCGGGACTTGCGGAACAGCGGTCTCGTGCCTCGCGTCCGGCCCCTTCGAAGCGGACACGGCGCAAAACCCAAACTGCCTGACAGGCTGGACAGGCTGATGCGGAATCCGGGAGGATCAAAAGAACGCGCGCCCGGTTCCATTCGCCGGGCGCACAGGGGGTTCGTCGCGTTCTTTCGCGCGGAAGATCAGGCGACCTTCGCGTGCTTGCGCCGGAGCGCCAACACGCCCGCACCGAGAAGGAGCATCAGCCCACTCGTCGGCTCGGGGGCAACGCCGGTGAACGTGCCAATGAGATGATCACCCTTATCCTTGAGCTCGTACTTGCCGTCTTTCGCCAGCGCGTCAAAGAGATCGTCGACACGCACGTAGTAGCCCGCGTACACAGCCCCCGATATCGCGGTGTTGTCAGCCGTGGCGCCGACGCCATTGCCGCCCAGTTTGATGACAAGACTGTAATTCTTCCCATAGTAGTCAGTCCAGGCTTTGTCGGAATCGTATGTAAAGCCATACTTCCCATCGTCCTTGAGTTTTTGCATTTGAGTGCCAACTGTCCAATTCCATTTTGAGGTGTCAGTTACGAATTGATAGCGATTCACACCCGGCGCGGCGCTAAAGTGATCAAGATCATTTCTGCTGCATCCGTTAGCGTCGGAAGCTTTGCCGCCCCAGTAGTTGTCGGACATGAGCCACTTGAACTCGGCTGCCGAGGCGACGGTGGTCGCGGCAACCGCGAACGCGGCGATCATTGTTTTCATGTTCATTGTTTCTT
>DJRS01000136.1:14364-14890 GCA_002440145.1 Verrucomicrobia bacterium UBA6354 | reverse complement strand
GGAGAAGGAATTCCAGACAGGAGGGGCAGGATTGGGAGGCCTCTCCGCGTCTCCATCGGAGAGACGGGTTGCCGTTCCGGCGCGTTTGGATCCCCCGCGCGGGTGGCGATTCTGCTGAGCCTGCGCGAACCGCTGACGGACGGGGAACTGGATCTCATACAGGGGCCGTCCAGCCTGTGGACGCAGGCGATGCGGGACAAAATAGGCCCGCTCGTGCGACTGGCGGAAGCGGAGGACGCGCGGGCGGAGAACCCACCGCCGGAGAACGCGCCCTCGCAAGAGCCGTAATCGCCGACGACATCGCCCGACACTCCATCTCCCGCCTCTACACGGGTAGCGCGGCGGACTACGACCAGCCCTCCCTCCGCGCCATAGGCACGGGAGAAGGCAATCAGGCCTATGGCTGGGGGCTCTACGCGAGCGACCAGCGCGACATCGCCGAAAGATACGCCAGTAGGGCCGGGGGCGCGCACCTCTACGAGCAGACATGGTTTGCCGACCGCCCCGAAGGCGACGAGAGCCGCCT
>DJRS01000136.1:12698-14203 GCA_002440145.1 Verrucomicrobia bacterium UBA6354 | reverse complement strand
GCGAAGGCGACCTCGGAGTTTCTCGCCCGCGCGGGCATCGACGGCATGAAGTATCCCGCCGCCCCGCGCGGCTGGAACTACATCTCGTTCCGCGACGACAACATGCGCATCGACCACCACTGGGTAGACGGCGAGCAACGCTTCTCCGTCCAGCGCGAAGCGCGGAGCGACGAACTCGCGCTGCAAAGCAACCCGCACGACGCGATAGCCGCCGCGTCAGTCGCCGCTTACGGCATGCGTCCGACGGCGAGAATCGTGGCGTTGGCGGACGCTCTTGACAAATGGTGCGCCCGGAATCCCGTCCCGGAGAAGGTGTGGAATCCGATAGTGGACGAATACATGCAGATCGACCCCGAGTCTGACGCATACAAACTCGGCGACGGTGCGGACTTTGAAAAACTTGTCGACAAGGCCGGGCGCATCTTCGCAAAGTTCGTTCTGGACGGCAGACAGACCCTCGACGAAAACTTCCTGATAGGCGAACTGAACGTGCAGTCGGGAGATCTTGAAGCCTCCGAAGAGGAATCCGGGAATGTCGCGGCCACAATGGCTCTGCACGAGTTCGCGCGGCTTCTCGGCAGAAACGACGCCATCCTCCGCAGGTGGACGGACGCGGAGGTCGAAAACGCCCGGCAGAAATACGAGTCGCTGGACGCGGACAGGGGCGACACGTCGATGGTGGCGTTCTTCGGCGAGAGCGAAGACGAGCATGCCGCCGAACACTCCGAGAATATCGTCGATGCGAAGGCAAGGTACGAGTTTCTGCGCAGGGCGAACGAATTGCTGTGGGGCGGATCCGGGGCTCGTCATTCCGTGAGGCAAACAAAGGATGGCGTGAAGTATGTGCTGTTGGACCGTCCGAATACGCTCGACTGGAACGACCGCGAAGCCGTAAAAGAATATCTCTCCGCGATGGTTGGCTCTGGTGCGGTCTCGCTTGCCGACGGGCGCAGGATTGAAATCGGCAGCGAACTCCCGAAGGAGTATGTTCGCTCGAAATATGCGCAGAAAGTGTTCAAGAACAAGCGCCTGCGCAAACTGCGCGGAAAGACTGCCCAGCATCTGGACGAACTCATCGTCGTGTCGGGCGAGAGGAACGCCGAGACGAGCAATCACAAGAAGCGCGAGGGCGGTGTCTACTACAAGCGCGAGGTGAACTTCGGCGTAGTCGGACATGAAGCCGTACGGGGCTATTCGGCAGAGTTGGTGACATACACGGAAAGCGGCGTAGAACAACTTTACGACCTCGTGAACATAAAAGAAAAGCCCTCGCTTACTGACCATCTAATCAAAGACGGAGACAGACAGGGGGGCTCTGGAATCCTTTCCCCGAATCGCGAAGGCGAGGATATTGTACCATATTCTCCCGCCCCCGCGCAAGAGGAAAGTGGACGCCACAGTGTCCGCCGCGGACGCCGCGAGGACGCCGTGCCCGCGCTGGACATCGCGACCGGCTACCTCGCGCGCCGCCTCCTCGGCGGCAAGACGATAACCCCGCAGCAGGC
>DJRS01000136.1:12456-12605 GCA_002440145.1 Verrucomicrobia bacterium UBA6354 | reverse complement strand
TCCGCCGCCGACACCGTGCGCGAACGCGTCAAGAACGCCGGGGCGTTCCCGGCGAGTGAAGCGGGGCGGATAGACCGGGGAGCCCCGGTTTTCAGGAGATATCTTCCAGTTTTGCGACTAATCTCGATTGAAAACGCAAACTAACGGGC